>CALMWW010000057.1 GCA_937870835.1 uncultured bacterium | reverse complement strand
AAACTATTAAACAATGGGAAAAAATAATTGGAAATTTTTCAAAATAAAAAATTTAATATTTTTTTAATCCCCCATTTAAGTGATGGCGGGAAAAAACAGTCCCCGCATCTACGGGACTTAAGGGTGGAACCCTTAAATGACCTTTATTTATGCATCATTTGAAAGATTACTCTAAGGGTCTAACCTCAAAAAAGACCCTCCAAAAAAATGTGGCGCAAACCGCCATTTTAATCACCCTCTTTCTTTTTTTAAGTAAAATCATCGGCTATTTCAGGGAAGTTTTAATTGCCAAATATTTCGGCGCCAGCGGAGAAACTGACACCTTTTTAGTGGCTTTAATTATCCCTTCGCTGATTATGAATTTGATTTCCGCTGGTATTTCCACTTTAATTATTCCTATTTATTTAGAAAAGAAAAAAGAAAATCCAGAAAAAGCGAAAATTTTTGTTAATCAAATATTTTTTATTTGGTATATTATTCTTATTTTTATTTCTTTAATTATTTTTCTTTTTGCCCCGTTTTTTGTCAAATTAGTCGCTTTTGGTTTTGAAGGCGAAAGGTTTGATTTAGCCACTACTTTAACCCGCTATTTAATTCCTATGGCTTTTGCCACGGTTCTTGTTGGTCTTTTTACTGGTCTTTTCCAAGCCAGAAGACAATTTTTATATCCTGTTCTTTTTGGATTAATCGGCAATCTCTTGCTTGTCCTCTGCCTTATTTTTTTAACTCCTATTTTGGGCATTAACAGCTGGACAACAGGGCAAATTCTTAGCGCAGTTTTTAGTTTTTTGGGTTTATTTTTTATTCTTTGGCGAAAAAATAAATTTTTCCAAAAATTTGAACTCAAAAATATTCCTTGGCAAGAAATCAAACATTTTTTTTCTTTACTTTGGCCTCTTATTTTTGTCAGCGCCATTAATACTTTGTCTCAAATAATTGACAAAACTATCGCCTCCTCCTTAGAGGTTGGTTCTATTGCTATTTTAAATTTTAGCCAAAAAATTTTTAATATTCCTCTTTCCCTTTTGGCTATGCCATTAGCTTTAGCCATTTTCCCCGCATTTTCCGATTTGGCTTTAGAGGAAAACAAAAAAGGCGATTACGCCCATATGCTCCAAAAAGCCCTATCCCTGTGCTTTTATATTATTATCCCCTCTTCTATTGTCTTTATCGCCCTTTCTCAGCCCATAACTAAATTTTTATTTCAACGAGGCGCTTTTACTATTGAGGATACTGTCAAAACCGCTCTTGTCTCGTCTATGTATTGTTTAGGGCTTTTTGCTTATGCGGCAAATTATTTTTTAGTCCGCGCTTTTTACTCTTTCAAAGACACTAAAATGCCTTTAATAATCACTACCATTACTGTTGGCTTAAATATTGTAGGCAATCTAATCCTCTCGCGTTTCTTAGGCGCCGCCGGCATTGCTTTAGCCACTTCTATTTCTTCCTCTATTGGTTTTGCCCTGTTGCTTTTTTATTTACACAAAAAATATTTTAAATTTGCCCCACGCCGTCCCTTGGCTTATCAGGTATTAAAAATTATTTTAGCTTCTTTGCCCTTGATTGCCGTTTCTCTTTTGTTTAAATCTTATCTCTCTGCTCCTTTAAGTTTTCTTAATCTAATTTTTCGCTTTATTTTAGCCGGAATAGTTATTGTCCTTGTCTACACTCTAATGAGCCGTCTCTTTAATTTAGAAGGTTATAAAATAATTATTAATCACTTTAAAAAATCGGCTTCCCGTTTTTTAAAAATTGAATTAGATTAAAATATTATACAACAAAGATTATAAAAAAACGCTTTATGGGGTCTAATCCCAAAAAATCTAATTCGCAGAACTATGGTGAAATATTGATAATCGTATATTGTTGTATATAATTAAAAATTATGATAACAATTTATGATAAAATTAAATGGCGGGTAGAACTACTTTGGGGGGGTCTGCCCAATATGATAAGGGCCATATTATATGAACCCAAAAAGAATCCTTGGTTCCTATTTTTTGACCGCCTTCTGCTTTCTTGGGAAAAATTTCCTTCAGTTCTTCTCAAACATATAAAATCTTTTATTAAACCAATTAATAACGACAATTCTAAGGTTTTGGCTGATTTCGGAATAATTAAAATTGTAGTGGAATCAAATAATGAAGCATTAACCGTACTCGCTTGGGAATATCTTGCTTTGATATATCCATACAGGGTGAAATTTCCTATATGGGAAATCACGGG
>CALMWW010000056.1 GCA_937870835.1 uncultured bacterium | reverse complement strand
CGGAACAAAGACAAAAAATTAAATTTCTGCTTCAAAATCGGCTGACTAGCCCTCGTAAAGGGCGAGCCAACAAAGACATTTTCCAATTAGCGGTACCTTTTGGACAAAATCCGAACTTTTTTTGACGAAAATCCCGATTTTGACTTTTAGCCCCCAGCCCGCCTTCGGCGGGCAGAGCAGGCGGACGGCGGGGCCTCAAATTAGAGTGGGGGGTTCAGAAATAGCTTCTCATTTTCTCTATTGATGATTTTAATACATTATAATCGGTTTTGCCATTTTCTTTTTGATGATGAATTTGGTTTCGAATAAAAGTATGTTCGCTGACTTCATTTTGATTTCCTTTCCAGGGCGAATTTTTTGGCTCTCCTTTCGTGGTTACGAAAAAATCATTATCAAAATCCTTGATAGCTTTATTGTCGCCATTTATAAATTTTAATTCTTCGTATAGTTCGTTGTGATATTCTTCCGTAGCTAAATTAAATGCCAAAAAATTCGTTTCGTTTGCTGAAATATAAGGTAAAACTCTTTTTTCAATTTCTGATACTTCTTGCCCGTTTTGAATCACACTAATTTTAACTTTATCATTAAAAGCTAATTGTTTTACCAGCAAAGGCGAATGAGAAGCTAAAATAATTTGAACATTTTTTGAAAATTCCAAAAGGAATTTAACAAATTTTTCTTGCAAAGTCGGATGTAAATGTAATTCGGGCTCGTCTATTAAAACTATCAGTTGTTTTCCACTTTGTTGAGCAAGATAAAATGAATATAAAAGAGCAAAAATCATTTCATAACCCGAGCCAAGATTATTTAATAAAATTTGTTGATTATTTTCTTTTCTCGTCGCAAAAAAGGCATTTTTAAAAGGTTCGCAGTTATCTAAAAAATCTAATCTTATTTGAAACCCGCTAATTTTCTGAAATTCGATGACTGCCTTATCCAAAAAGTTATTTTTAACTTTATCTTTTCTAATCTTATTGTCTAAATCTTCGTTTAAATTACATAACTCGCAATTCTTCAAGTATTGATAACTAAAATCTTCCATTAACCGATCGAATCTTGTTGTGTTAAAATTTCCAGATCGTGTTTGGAATAAACGATTTTTATCCAAAAACAAAATATCATTTTCGCTAAATCTTTTACCCCTAAATGGGTTATTTACGCTTACTCTTAAATCTGGGCTGTTATCTTTTGGCTTCGTTGGATCAACTCTAATAAATTTTTGGTCATTAACAATGATTGATGATAAATACGATTTACTTTCCTTCGCCCTTACTCCCGCCTCAAAAGAAAATCCTTTTGCCTTAAACGAACCCCTAGGCATTGTTCCATCAACCTCAAATTCATCCTTTGAAAATATGCTTATTTCAATTTTTTTACTGCGATCATTAAAATTATCTATTCCAAAATTTTCAGTCTTATATTCTAAAATTGGAAGTGCAAAAGCGTCTAAAAGAGCTGTTTTGCCACTGCCATTTTCGCCAACAAACACATTAAGCCCCGAACCTTCGTTTGTGCGGTCTGGGGTATTGATATTATCAATTTCAAAATCCTTTTCCGAAGGGAAAAGTCTAAAATTTTTAATTGTGATTTTATTGATAAACATTTGCAGTTTATAAATTTCCTAATGGCGGAATTATGCTGTCAATTTCAATCGCATTTCTTGTAGGATTCCATTTTGCTACACGGACAAATTTATTTTTATCAAACTCCAAAATATCTAATCGATTGAAATGGACTAGTAGCTGGCTCAACGGCTTTGCAAGTCCTTTTGGTGAAATTAAAAAAGCAAATTCGGGCATTAAAATTTTGCAATATCCGAGAAGCTGTGAAAGGTTAATCAAACTCAAAGGCGTGTCTTTAACTTCAACAAAAACCAAATTGCATTTATCTTTTTCTAAAATCATACCGAGCAGATCAACTCGTATTTTGTAGGTGGCGTATTCAGGAAAATATTTTGTATATTTGTTGCGTTGTATAAAATCGCTTAAATCAACAGAATGAACATCGTAAGTTTTTATGACTGCCTTCGGGTGTTTATTTTCCAAATACATCTGCAACCATTTCAGCATACTTGGATAAAGCGCGATTTCTTGTTTTGATTCGTAATTATTCATAGGCTTTTATGTTATCGTTTTCCTCAAGAACGGCTAAAAGTTCCGAGTAATGATTAAAATGTTTTTCTTTTAGAAAGTCGGGCAATTTTTCAGAATTTTCCTCTGGATTTTTGGCCTTTTCCCTAATTCTAAATTTTTTTTCGCTTGAATTATCGCCAATTCCTGCTTTATTCATTTTTGCAAGGTCGGTTAATACTTCCTGCTTATGTTTCAAATAAGAGCCAACGGGTAAAAACTGATTGGCAAATATTTTTACTTGATGTTCTTTAGCCCAAAATCCAGCCGATTTTTTGAAATGAGGATCGCGGAAATTTGGATGTCCAAAATCTATGCTTTCAATAGGTATGCCGACTATTTCAAAAAGTTTGTATAAATCCAAAACTAAAAACCAATTTCTGTGATCAACTTCAAGATAAATTCTTT
>CALMWW010000055.1 GCA_937870835.1 uncultured bacterium | reverse complement strand
GTGATGATTTTAATACTATATAACTATAATAGTAAAACTATACGAATATGTCAAATGAAAAATCCACAATCGGGGACAATATAAAGAAATATCGAAACAAGCTTGGTATCTCACAAGATCAGCTTTCAAAAAAGGCGGATTTAGCTTTTCATACGATTGCAAAAATTGAAGCTGGCTCTACTCCTAACCCCACCATTGATACAGTTAAAAAAATTGCGGACGCATTGGGCGTTTCGCTTGATGTCTTAATGAAATAAAAAATATGAACGAGATTATTTACATACTTACAAACGAAGCAATGCCCGGATATGTCAAGATTGGAAAGACAAATAACAATCTTGAGCAACGCGTCCGAGAATTAAGTGCATCCACGAGCATTCCCTTGCCATTTACTGTTTTCTACGCATGTACAGTAAAGGACGCTCATTTTGTAGAACACCAACTCCACGACGCTTTTGACGACAATCGCGTTAATCCGAAAAGAGAATTTTTCAATGTTGCTCCCGAGCGTGTAGTCGCGGCTTTGAAGTTAGCCGAAATAGAAAACATAACTCCCCAGAAAGATATTGTTGAATCAAAAGAAGATCAGGACGCGCTTAATGACGCAAGAAAAATACGAGACAGATTTAATTTTGAAATGGTGAAAATTCCTGTCGGTGCTGAATTATATTTTAGTCGCGACGAAAATATCAAGGCAAAAGTCATTGATACGCATGGGGCTAACTCTATTGAATTTAACGGAAAGAAAACAAGTTTATCCCAATCGGCTCAAAAAATACTTGGGTATAAATATGGTGTAGCTGGAACTGATTATTGGATGTATGACGGCGAAACACTTGATGAACGCAGGAGAAGTTTTGAAAGCGGAAAATAACCGAAAAACTATGGCAAACTTAACCACACTTGAAAAGCAAATATTTGAAAAACTATTCCAAATGGGCGGTGGTTATGTTTTGAATTTTTCAGATCGGACAATGGGAGAATTTTTTAGAGATGATGTGGGGATTGATATTTACAATAAAAAATATAACTACGCAAGCGGTTCAAAAGCCAATCGTATGCGTGGTTTGTGGTTAAAAGCAGACGAAAAGACTGTCGGTAAAAGCGTATTGAAACTTATTGAATATATTGAAAACCAAATTTTGCTTGATAATCTAAAACGATCGGATTTTCCGACTGATAGATTGACCGCTGCAAAAAATATCGGGGAAAAACTTCTTGGAACGAAAGTAAAAGTTGAAAATATATCACAAGCTACTTTCAAAAATGGCAATATCAATATAACTTTGCAAAAAGAAGTTTTTGATCATGTTCAAAACTTACTAAATGACGGATATTATTTTAATGCCGTAGAAGAAGCATATAAAATTGTCAGGAAAAAACTTAAAGAAATAACTGGTAAAGAAAAAGCCCACGAAGCATTTACTAAAACAAATTTAGAACAAATTTTTGGCCATAAGCCACAAGACGATGCAGAAAAAGACTTTTTTGAGGGCGTCAAATTTTTACATATGGCAATACAATTTTTGCGAAATGAAAAAGCGCATACGCCGGCTAAAAAGTTGGATAAAAATTTAGCAATTCATTATATATCATTGGCTAGTTTGGCATATGATTTAATAACTAGAAAATAACTATGGCAAAAGATTATTCAAAACTGGGGAAAGAAGAATTGCTCAAAATTATTGAGAAGCTAGAATCTCGCAAGAAATACGGCTTGATTTGGGACGAAGAAAAAACGAAAGAAAAATTTGAGAAGGAATCAGAAAACGCCTTGCCAGTTTTGAAGGAAGTCAAAAGTAAAGAAATCAAAACTGATCCGACCAAGCCAGTGAATATCTTGATTGAAGGCGACAACTATCACGCCCTATCTGTTTTGAACTACACCCATCAAGGCAAAATTGATGTTATCTATATTGATCCGCCGTATAACACGGGGAATAAAGATTTTAAATACAACGACAACTATGTTGACAAGGAAGACGCTTACCGCCATAGCAAGTGGCTTTCGTTTATGAGTAAGCGTCTCCGTCTCGCGAAAAGCTTACTGCAAGAAGATGGCGTAATTTTTATCTCCATTGGTGAGGATGAGGTTGCACAATTGAGATTACTTTGTAATGAGATTTTTGGAGAGAAAAATTACATAACTACTTTTATTTGGGAAAAAACCCAACACTTTGGTCGGCAAAAGGTAAACTTCTATTCAAATGCTGACTATATTCTTTGCTACGCCAAAAGATTAACTAATGCGGGACTGAAAGAATTATTGGTAGAGAGTATTAAAGAAGAACATGAAGATGCGCCGCTTTATAATGCCTCTAATCCCGTGAATACCCTTACCTTCCCTGCCAAAAAAGTAATTTTTAATATTCCAGATGGAAGTTATACGAGGACGACGGATAATAAATACAAGCTTTTGCAGAGAGTTGTTGTTAAAAAAGGCAAAAACAAAAACGACCTTGTTCTTAAATTCAAATCAAGATGGTCACAAAGAAAGGTGAACGAGGAATTAGAGAAAGGGACAACCTTTTGGGTTAAAAGTGAAAACTTTGCTATTCGCGCAATTTATGGGAACGGAAAAACTTCCAATGAATCACCAAAACAAATACTTTTTACAAACGCAAATAATGAGTTTACTGCAAAGTCAAGGTTCGGGCAGAAAGTTGGTGTGAACGAGGAAGCTAGTAACGAATTATTTAATATGATTGGTGAACAAAATATATTTGAATATCCAAAACCGAGGACTTTAATTGAGTACCTTATTGCTTTATTTTTTGATCATCAAGAAGGCATATATAAAAAAAATATTACTGTTTTAGATTTTTTTGCTGGTTCAGGGACTACTGGTCACGCGCTTTTGAATCTGAACAAAACCGATCAAGGGCAAAGAACTTTTATTCTTTGCACGAACAATGAAGAAAACATTTGTACTGACATTTGTTATCCACGAATAGAAAAAGCTATAAAAGGATATAAAACCCCAAAAGGCGAAAAAATTGAAGGTCTTGGCGGAAATCTAAAATACTTCAAAACTGCTTTTGTCAAGAACACTATCAGCCGAGATGACTTGAAGATAAGAATTACGCGCGAATGTATAGAAATGCTTTGTTTACGCGAAGGAATTTTTGAGGAAAAGAAAAATAAGGTTGATTATCGTATTTTTGAACAAAACGGTCGCGTGATGGCGGTGTATTACGCGCTGGAGCGCGAAGGGTTGGCAGAATTGAAAAAAGACTTGGACAAAATGAGCGGCGATAAGATACTTTATTGCTTCACCCTTGATCCACTCGGTTTAGACAAGGAAGATTTTGCAGATTGGAATAATGTGCGCCTGGAGCCAATCCCGCAAAAGATTTTAGATATTTACGAACAAATTTATGAATATTGAATTAAAACCATATCAAGAAAAAGCGGTTGGCGAACTT
This sequence comes from uncultured bacterium, assembly GCA_937870835.1. Lineage (GTDB taxonomy): Bacteria > Patescibacteriota > Minisyncoccia > Minisyncoccales > Minisyncoccaceae > UBA6220. The sequence continues at coordinate 2,791 of CALMWW010000055.1, read as the reverse complement.
GTCGCCACAGTTAAAACCTTGCTTGAAAAAGAGGGACAGAAAAAGGTTTGCGTCTTTCAAGCTCCCACCGGAAGCGGCAAAACAATAATGACCGCTAAATTTATTGAAGAAATCATCAAAGAATTAGTTGATGAGGATTTGTGTTTTGTGTGGGTGAGTATCGGCAAGGGTGATCTACACTTGCAGAGCAAGCGGAGTTTGGAAGAAGTTTTTGGCGGCGCGCCGCGAGTGTCGCTGGTGGAAGAAGAATTTACCGGCGGGCGCGAGCGGATTGTCAGAAACGAGGTGGTAGTGGCGAATTGGGAGAAATTGCGAAGTAAAGACCGCGAAACCGGCGAATGGAAAAATGTTTTGATGAAAGACGGCGAAAAACTGAACTTCCGCGATGTTCTGGCGAAAACCCGCGAACAGCGAAAAATTATTTTGATTATTGACGAAAGCCATATCGGAGCGACGGCGGAGCGAACAAATGAATTGCGAGAGGAAATCAACGCCGATGTTATCTTGGAAATGAGCGCGACGCCAAAAATTAAGCCCGATCCGCGCGACTTGGCACGAGGCACGGCCGGGTTTGTTTTCATTGAGCCAAAAGAAGTTATTGACGAGGGAATGATAAAAAAGGAATTGGTTATCAACGAAAAGATTGACGAAATCAGCGATGATGAAAGCGACTCGCAGGAAGTTGTTTTGGAAGCCGCCTATCAAAAGCGGAAAGAATTAAAAAAACTTTTTGAAGCTGAGAAATCGATTGTTAATCCGCTCGCGCTGGTGCAAATACCAACAGCAGAAGCAGGAGAGGATAAGATAAGGGCAGTAAAAGAGTTTTTGGCGCGCAAGGGTATTACCGAGAAAAACGGCAAACTGGCGATTTGGCTTGCGGACGAAAAATCTGCCGACTTGGGACCAAAAAACGAATGGGTTAGAGATTTGGATAATGAGATTGAATTTCTTATTTTCAAACAGGCGATTGATACCGGCTGGGACTGCCCGCGCGCTCATATTTTGGTGAAGTTTCGGGAATCGCATAGCGAAACATTTGAAATCCAAACCGTCGGGCGTATTTTGCGAATGCCTGAACAGAAACACTACGCGAGCGAACCTCTGAATGTCGGATATATCTACACGAATGTCCAAAGCATTATCGTCAAAAAGGAAGAATACAATCCAAACATCATCAAACACCTTAAGGCAGTGCGTGTGGCAGCATATAAGCCGACCAAACTTATTTCGTATTACAAGGCGCGCGCAGATTATGGGGACATCACATCAAGTTTTACGCCGGTGTTTGAAAAGACGGCTTGTGAGAAGTTAGATTTGAAAGGCGATCACACTTTATTTGCTCAAAATATAGAGAAGTTGGAGCGCGCAGGCATGGTACTTGATATTAAGAAATATCAGCAAGATATAATCGCTAACGCCAAAATTAAAGGCAAAAATTTTGATGAAATTGAAGGCAAAATCAGCTCGGCAGACTTTGCCAGATTGACTATTGCCGGAAACGATTTGCAAGCGATGTTTGAGCAAGTCATAAAAAACAATCTCGACTCATTCAAAAATATCAAAAGATCGGTGCCGAAAGTAAAAACAGCGATTTATTCGTGGTTTAGGAAGTATCTCGGTGCGAAAGAATGGCCGGAAGAAGCAATCCTTATGCAGATGATTTTCTTGCACAATGGAAACAGGAAACAATTTGAGGCAATTTTGGCTGATGCAATTGAGGCGTACAAAGCAATCCGCGAGAAAGAAATTAAGAAAAGGGTTGAAGAAAGCGAGCAGTGGTATGAATTTGAAATTATGCCGGAAAGTTTTTTCAACAAATATGCGGACGAAATTGCAGAGGGTAAAAAGTATGTTTATGAGCCGTGCTATTTGAGCGCGACACGGCTTGATCCCGAAAGACAGTTTGAAAAGTTTTTGAACGAGAACGCCGAAAAAATAGTTTGGTGGTGGAAGAACGGCGAAAACAAGAAAGATTACTTTGGTATAAAGTATGAATATCCCAAAGGCGTGATACATACTTTTTACCCCGATTATCTCGTGCAATTCACCGACGGCCAGATTGGAATGTTTGAAACGAAAGACATAGGAGATCGCGACGGAGCGACCTACACAAAGGCAAAAGCTGAAAAGTTGCAGGAATACATCAGAGAGCAAAACAAGAAGGGTAAAAAACTTTTCGGTGGTATTGCGATAGAGAAAAATGGAAGGTGGAAAATAAATCAGAAAGAGAAGTATAATTGGGGCAAGTGCGAAAAAAATGATTGGAGCGATTGGGACGATTTGAAATTTTGAGCGGCGCGCGAGCTTTCTGTTGGCACAAATTCCGTCGGCGTCCAAAGCGAGGGCGAGGCGGAAGGGGGGTGTGGGGGGAATTCCGCCTCGCCCGAGCCGAAGCGAAGCCCCGCCGCCCTGCTCGTTCAGAGCAGAGTCCCGCAAAAAAGTTTTCTTTACCTTTTAGAAGAAAAAGAAATCGCGCGCAAAATTAAAAAATGTGAAGAAAACTTTTTTGCGGGGTGGCGAGCGTTAGCGAGCGGCAGCGGGGCGAAGCGTCAGTTTCGCTCAAAGAAATTTCGCGCAAAGTTTAGAATATCCCTCTTTTAACTTATCTTAAAAAAGCATTTAAACTTAAAATCGGGGGTTCGAATCCCCTTTTCTTCTTTTTCTTTTGAAAATTAAGGAAGGGGATTCGAACGCGTAGCCGCGATGCTTGATTGTACTCAATCAAGGGACGGAGGCTGACGAGCCGAGGCTAGCCCGAAGACAGATTCAGCAGAATCTGACCTGAGGGGCG
>CALMWW010000054.1 GCA_937870835.1 uncultured bacterium | reverse complement strand
TCTTTTAACAAAAATCTCGTTTCTAAAATTCTTATCAAATATGTCATCCATCAAACATCTCACAATCCAATTCCCATTGTAGTCGCATCTAACAAAAATGCTTCCTTTTTCATTTAACCAATTTTTGGCAAGTTTCAATCGGTTTTCAAGTAGTGTTGCCCAGTTAGCATCTTTGTAATTTGTACGGTATAAAAACTGGTCAGAAGAATCCAAATTAAATGGTGGGTCAATATAAATTGTCTGCACTTGTTCTTTGAATTTTGGTAGGATTGTGTTTAATGCCTGATAGTTTTCGCTTTTTATTAACCAGCCGTCTAAAGATTTGTCCAAATCGTCAAATTGACTTAAAATTTCTAACTCCAAATCCTTGAAATATTTTGTATCAATGGGCAAATGTTTATATTTTTCCGACAAATGCTTGCCCGTTAAATCAGTCGTTAAAATATCATCTAACTTAAAGTTTTCATCTACTATTCCAAGTTCCTGCCATTCTTTAATCTGTTCTGAAAAGTTTTTATGCTTTTTGATTTTCTCAACGAGTTTTAGAGATTCTTCGCTTCGCTCAGAATAACAGGCGGAGAGGATTCTATCAAGGGTAATTACATAATTAGAGTTTTTAACAAACTTGGGCTTATTCCAGATTTTTACCAGCTCGTCTTCAAACTGCGAGATAAAATCAATAATTTTGAAAGCGATGTTTTTGAGAATTTGCAGTTGATTAACCCTATCTGCGCCCCATTCTTTAGCCCCTTCCCAGAAATACTGATAACTCCAGAGTTTAAACTGCTCTTGCAAAAATGCTTTGGCGTTTTTATTGATAAAGAAATCTACTTCACTTTGTTTTTCAAAACCTCTAAATGCACGTTCCAATTGTTCTTCGGTAATTGCAATGCCTTTTTTCTTGATAGCTTTTAATATCTCATCCTGTTTTGTTTTTGCGCCTCTTTCTGAATATGAAACATCAAAAACAATAGTTCCATCTTCGCGTACTTTATTTAACTCAAAAATCAAAGATCGTTTTTCGTTGGCTTTTTTGTTTTCTATTTTTGAAGCATCAAAAGAGAATTTAAATCCGTCTGATTCAAACTCCAAGCTCCTGAAAATCCGGTCTGTTTTGACATAATAGA
>CALMWW010000053.1 GCA_937870835.1 uncultured bacterium | reverse complement strand
CGGAATTAAAAACGCCAAGGTTTCTAAAAAAGACCAATTAAAATTTTCTTTAACTGACGAAGATATTTTAACTTTAGCAAAATGGGCCTTAATTATTGAAAACCATTATTCTCAAAAAAATAAAAAATGGACGCCTCAAGATATAGAATGGGCAAAAGACGGCAAAACTAAAAAACTTTTTATTGTTCAATCAAGGCCAGAAACAATTCATTCAATTAAAGATGCCAACCTTTATAAAGAATATCAAGTTAAAACCAATAAGAAACCAATTCTTGCAGGAATTGCAATAGGCAATAAAGTTGGCAATGGAAAAGCAAGAGTGATTAAATCAATTAAGGAACTCTCAAAACTACAAAAGGGAGAAGTTTTAGTGACAAAAATGACTGACCCAGATTGGACTTCAGCAATGCCTCTGGCTTCAGCCATTGTCACTGACAAAGGCGGGAAAACATGCCATTCTGCTATTGTTTCTCGAGAATTAGGAATTCCTTGCATTGTTGGTACAAAAAAAGCCTCGAAAATTCTAAAAACTGGCCAAGAAATAACAGTTGATTGTAGCAGCGGCGCCGAAGGAAAAGTTTATTTGGGAAAAATCCCTTTCAAAGTTTTAACTTATAAATTAGAAAAAATTCCCAAACTAAAAACAAAAATTTCAATTAATATCGGTGCCCCAGATATCGCCTTTCAAACCTCATTTATTCCTAATGACGGAGTTGGCTTGGCTCGCGAAGAATTTATTATTGCGGAAAAAATAAAAATTCATCCTTTGGCTTTGTACCGCTTCAATAAACTCAAAGACAAAAAATTAAAAAATCTTATTTCACAATTAACAGTTGAACATAAAAATAAAAAAGAATACTTTATTAAAGAATTAGGTGAAGGAATTGCACAAATTGCGGCCGCCTTTTATCCAAAAGAGGTAATTGTCAGATTTTCTGACTTTAAAACAAATGAATATCGACAACTGGTTGGCGGCCAATTATTTGAACCTCAAGAAGAAAACCCAATGTTGGGCTGGAGAGGCGCCTCTCGTTATTATGATAAAGATTTCAAGCCAGCCTTTGAAATGGAATGTTTAGCAATGAAAAGAGCGATTGAAGAATTGGGTTTAACAAATATTAGTGTAATGGTGCCTTTTTGTCGAACGCTTGAAGAAGGCAAAAAAGTGAAAGAAATTATTCGAAAATATCTTCCGAAAACAAAAATTTATGTGATGGCGGAAATTCCTTCTAATGCAATTTTAATTAATGAATTCTTAGATATTTTTGACGGCGTAAGTATTGGTTCAAATGACCTGTCTCAGTTAGTTTTAGGGATTGACCGCGATAATGCGGAATT
>CALMWW010000052.1 GCA_937870835.1 uncultured bacterium | reverse complement strand
TGATTCTCCAAAATGAGTAAAACGAGTCAGAATTTTCCCTACTAAGTCAGGGCACTCTTGTTCTAAATAACAATTAATTGCCTCTTCAATGGCTTTTCCAGAAATCTCTTCGTTTCGCCAACCAATAATAGTTTTTTCACCTATCACTAACATTGGCAAAGCCGGGCTCTCGATATTTAATTCCTCAACCACTTGTTTCAAAATCTCGGCATTTTTATCTTGGGAAACATTTAAATAGGTAATTTTAAAATTAGAATATTGGCTTTTAATTTTGTTTAAAAAAACTTTTTCCTGAGAGCATAAAGGACAACCTTCTGTCCAAAAAAGATAGGCCCTAATTTCTTTCTGATTAACTAAAGTAGTAGAAGATGATTGTCTTTTTGTGGTAGCGATTCTATCACTAAAAACAATTTCTTTTACCCAGTCCGCGCACTCAGCATTAAGACATTTTAAAATTAAATCCTCAATCTGTTTACCAGTAGTTTGGTCATTGTAATAACCGACAATTGTTTGATTATCAATAATAGTTAAAGGAACACCCGTAATTTCTATATTTAATTTCTTTCCTATCTCAACCAATAAATCTCTATTTTCTTTGTTATTCCAGACTTCAAAATCATAAACTCTCAATTGAGGATATTTAATTTTTAGAGATTCTAAAAACGGTTTCTCATCTGCGCAATGCGGACAGCCCTGACCCCAAAAAAAATAAAGATTAACTTCTTTTTGCTGAGCAAAAGAAGACTTATTAGCAAAACCCAAAACTATAGATAGACAAATGACAGTTATTAGAAGATATTTTTTTCTCAAATTCATCTTAATTTTTTAAACTCTTAAGATAAGAATAACTAGACAAAGCGGCTAAAGCCCCTTGGCCAGTCGCCAAAACAATTTGTTTATAAGAAAAATCACAAACATCGCCAGCAGCAAAAATTCCTTTTTTTGAAGTTGCCATTGTTTTTGGGTTAACAATAATCTCGCCCTTTTCATTTAAATTAACCAATCCTTTCATTAATTCGGTATTTGGTTT
>CALMWW010000051.1 GCA_937870835.1 uncultured bacterium | reverse complement strand
TTATCCATTATTTCTCTGAATTCTAATTTAGATTCTTTCTGTCCAATGATATTTCTAATTAAAGGGTTGGAAATAAATTGACCGATTTTATTTTGAATGGGAGCAACTGCCTCTGAAGCATAACGCTGATTATAACTAGCAAATTCTTTTTCCCAAAAAGCCTTAATCACCGGGTCAGTTACTTTATCTATTACCGCCTTTCGGTAATCAGCATCAACCAACAGCCGATTAATGCCCAAGAGAGTTGAATTTGGATATTCTAGCAGCGCCAATAAAGAGTTATTTAAGATATATTCCATTCTTGCTGACCAGACATCTGGCCAAATTTTTTTAAAGACTCCCATTAGTCCCGCAACCACTAAATGCCGCCATTCTTTTGGCACCTCTTCTATGACATTAAAAGCAATTGGCCAACTAATATCTGCTGGATTAAAATAGAAAACATCCTTAATTCTTTCTTTAGGGACAAAATGGAGAATTCTATAAACCAATTCGCCATGAGGGTCGATCACTCCCACTCCTTTGCCATTTAAAATATCCTGAATAATCATATTTTCAAGCATTGTTGTCTTGCCAACTCCAGTTTTTCCAATAAGATAAAAGTGCCGACGCCGGTCATCGGTTTTAATTCCGAAATGCTCAAACTTATTTCTAAAATTTGTGATGCCAATATAAGTAATGTCGTTCATATTTACTTTGGGAGGTTAAATGGTGGTTCGCTTTTTCTAAAAACTCCCCGCACCAAGGCCGGCGACTTAACTTTTAAAAGTGGAAAATGATAAATAGTTGCCAATTCCTTGGAACTTAAAACCATTGCCTTTTGAGGAAGTTTTTTATTCTTTAAACTATTAAATAAATGATACTTTTTTAGAAAAAGTTTACGATTTTTTAAAAACCAACCCTTAACTTTAGTGGTTGTTTCTTCATTTATTGTAAAACTATTCAAATTTTTAAGACTGAATTGTTTTAAATAAGCATAAAAAGAAGCAATACTCACTTCATTGTAAATCTCTCGCGGAGCAAAATAGCACAATCTGATGCCGCTTTCAAAAGCAAGTTGGGAAATTTTACTATTAACTGCTTCGATAATTTCTTTATCAATTGAAGAGACAGAAATAGAAACTGAAGTCGTTGAAGTTGTTTCCTCGCCCGGCCAAACAGGAGGAATTGCCACTGCTACTAATAAGTTTTTAAAGAAAGCAAAAACCCAATCAACCCAAGTATAAACTTTTTTCTCTTTCTTTCCTAATTTGACATCAATCACTTTCTGGCCCTCTTCCCGAAATTTCTTTTCTTTATCTTTTACTAATGGTCTGATAATCAACTGAAAAATAAAATATTCTTTTTCCGAAGCATTACTAATGCTTTCAATTAAATTAGCAATTGGGTCTATTCTCTTTTCTTCCTTTGCCTCCTCAAAATACTCATAAGTGCGAATTGGAAATTGGTTATCTTTTTCAAGAATTATCTCTGTACCCCAAACATCTAATTCTTTATTTGGCAAAGTGGGAGGCAAAAATGATAGCCAGTCTTTAACAGGAACAATCTCTAAATCAGGATATTGGGCATAAAATTGCGACTCAACAAAATTTCTAAACCCTTTCTTTAGGTGAATAAAAAAATGAACTTCTTGATTAAAACCAACAATCTCTAAAATTAAATAGCCATTTTCTAAAGCATGCAGGCCATTAAAAACGCCTTCCATTGCTTTTGGAGTTTGTAAAATCAAAGGATTAACAATAATCTCAAATGTCTCCCACTCTTTTATTTCTTCTTTTTCTTTTTCCTTTTTTGTCTTATATTTTTTTCTTAAATCTAAAACTATTTTTAAAAGAATAAGAAAAAGAAATAGCCACCAAAATTCTCGAATTATGGCTTTAATTAAATTCCAAACAAGATAAAAAATATCTGAGGTCATTAAATCTCCAAAATCTTTGACTGTGCGCTCTTTTTATTTAAAACAAAACGTTTATCAGGCAGTCTTTTAAAGTATTTTTTATTATGAAGATTTAAAACAATGGTATTATCTTTCGCCAGCCGATATTTTTTCACTTCATCTATTACCTCTTTTTGCGTTAAAGGCTTTTGTGCCTTAGTTAATACTTCTTTAATGACATCAATTACCTTTCCGGGTTTATATCCCCAATCCCTTAAAGCGTAAATTCCCCTGCCAATCAAAACAAAACGCGGGTCTT
>CALMWW010000050.1 GCA_937870835.1 uncultured bacterium | reverse complement strand
AGAAATCTCGTTTATCGGCGATTTTAAATAAGATGGCTAATCAGAATATCCAAAAGTAATTCAGGATTTGTTTTCGTAGTTTTGCGTTTGAGGTCTATCAGCAAAAATTCGTGATGGACCTTTTTTAATTGTTTTAAATTATAGCGAAAAGAACAATTTATCATTTTGGAAAGATAATAGGGATGCAATTTTAATTGGCGGGATAGAAGAGAGCGATTTTGCGTTTTTTCTAACCCCTTTTTGACCCTGAAAATAACTTGGAATTGACGAGACAAAGTGAAGATTAATTTATCAATGGATTCGCCTTGTTGTAAAAGATGAGTAATAATATAAAGGGCTTGTTTCTTTTGCCCCATTTCTATGGCGCTAAAAAGAGAAAATATCTCATCGTTAATTAATCCGTTAGAGTAAAAATTAGATATATCTTCTTCTGATATGTATTTTTTATTTTTAAATAACGCCCAAGATATTATTTCGTTTGTTTGATTATGGGCTTGCCAAAGATTTTTTGTATGTTGGCTTATTAGATTTAAAGCAATAGGATTAATGGTTATATTATTTTTTCTAAGCTCTTCTTCAATAAATTTTTTTATCTCTTGCTCTTTTAATAAATCAAATTTTTGACAAGTGGCTTTTTTAAGCAGAAGAAGATATAATTTTTTAGCCGCAGCATTTAGCGCCTTAGGGGAGATTTCTTTCTCATAGATAATTAAAATATTTTGATTATCTTCTTTAATAAATTGCGATAAATCAAAATAAAAATCGGGATTTATGCTATTTTCAAAAAGTCCCTTTAAAACAATTAGTCGTTTTTTGTCTACTTGCTTGCCAAATCCTTGAGTAAAAAGAATAGAATGTAAATGATTTCTATCTAATTCTTTTGCTTCATAGGTTTCTAAATTTATATTTTTAATTGATTTTTTTTCTAAAAATTTTTTTTTAATTTCTTGTAATTTTTTTTGAGAACGGAAGGTATCCGCTCCGTAGAGAAAAATAACCATAATAAAAAGTCAAAATTTTTCTATAGTAATTTTTTTTGTTTTTTGACAAGTAAGGATTCGTCTATTTTCGGAATTAAGCTTTTGAAACCAAGTTTTTCAAAATATTCTTTAATATAGGAGATGTCAGGCATAGTAAGAACACAATCTTTTAAATTTAT
>CALMWW010000049.1 GCA_937870835.1 uncultured bacterium | reverse complement strand
TCAACGACCTTTTGGATGCGGAAGGAAACAAAATCTGCATTTTTAAGTCGCCGACCGGTTCCGGCAAGACGCTGATGATCGCCGAATTTTTGAAGCGGCTGATTGATTCACGCATTGACGGCAAAAAGTTTTCGTTTATCTGGATTGCCGTCAATAAACTGCACGATCAAAGCCGAAATAGCTTGAAAAAGTATTACGACCCTCTCGGAATTGGCCTTAAGTGTTCTTACTTTGAAGATTTGGACGACAGAAAAATCGGCGAAAATGAAATTTTGTTTCTAAACTGGGCGAGCATTAACAAGAAAGGCAATATTTATGTCCGCGAGAACGAGCGGGACAATAATCTTTCAAACATAGTCGCCCGCACAAAAGACGAAGGGCGAATTATTATCCTTGTCATTGATGAAAGCCACCGCAACGCGGAAACGGACAAATCAAAAGAACTCATTGAAGACATTGGCCCAAAAATAACGATTGAGGTTTCGGCTACGCCGCAACTCAAAGGCGTATTTCGCGGCGTGGAAGTGGAACTTAAAGATGTAAAAGACGAGGGGATGATAAAGAAAGAAATCGTTATCAATCCGGGTTTTGAAAATTTTAAGCTGGACAAAAAACTTGCGGACAAAACGGCTGATGAGATTGTCGTTGAGGCAGGACTGAAGAAACGCGCCGAACTCGCCAAATTATACGAAGCGGCAGGATCAAATGTTAATCCGCTTATGCTGATTCAAATTCCGGACAATCGCAAAGGGCTGATTGATAAAAAAGATACAGTTGTGCAGTTGCTTGGCAAATACGGCATTACTACGGAAAACGGACGGCTGGCGATTTATCTTTCAGACAAAGACAGCAAGATCAATCTTGAAAATATAGAGAAAAACGAAAACGAAGTTGAAGTGATGATTTTCAAGCAAGCCATAGCGGTCGGCTGGGATTGTCCGCGCGCCGCAATATTGGTTTTGTTCCGCGAATGGAAAAGCATGATATTTTCTATTCAAACAATCGGGCGAATTATGCGTATGCCCGAACATTATCATTACAAAAATTCAGAACTCAATCTCGGTTATGTTTATACCAGTTTAAGCGACATCGGAATCGCGGAAGACATCGCCAAAGAATACATTACGGTTTTTGAAGGCAAGCGGCGCGAGGATTACAAAAATATTGATTTAACTTCCTATCATTCTAAGCGTTTCCGAGAGGAAACCCGCTTGTCGTCCGATTTTGTGCCGATTTTCTTCAAAGCGGCGGACGAATTGAAACTGAAAGACAAAATTTCGCTCAAACATAGCATTGTAGATACGAAACTTATCGCGAGCGGGAAAATATACGATGTTGACAAGCAGACAAAAAGCATTGAGAAGAAAGGCACGCTGGATATTCCTAAAAACGAAGTTGAATTGCAAATGGCTTTTGATTACTTCGCGCGGGAAAATCTTGCGCCTTTTCACCCCGAACTTCGCTCAATAAAGCGCATTAACGATTCAATTTACGGATTTTTTGGTGCAAGCAGAGATGAAGATAGATGGCCTGAAATCCAAGCTATCGTTTTGGCAGAGGAAAACCGCCAAGCCGTGATTGACACAATCAATCGGGCCAAAGAGCTATATCAAGAAGTAGTTGGCAAGGGCAAACATGAAGTCATCCAAAATGACGAGCCGTGGAATGTGCCGGAAATAATCAATTACAATCTGACTTTTGTAAAAAAAGATTATAAGCGGTCAATTATTCAGCCGTATTACGCCAAAACAAAAGGCACGGATAATCTCTCGCTATTTGAAGAAGACAGCGACATTGAAGTTTCCTTTATTGAATATCTGGAAAAGGCAAAACAGGTGAAATGGTGGTTTAAGAATGGCAAACAAGACGGCTCTTATTTTGCCGTGCCTTATTTTGAAAACGGACAGGAAAAGCCGTTTTACATTGATTTTATAGTTATGCTCAACGACGGACGGCTTGGCTTGTTTGATACGAAAGGCGGAATTTACGCCAAAACGGCGAAAGAACGAGCCGAAGGATTGGCGGAATATATTGCGGCAGAAAACAAAAGCGGCAAAAAACTATTCGGCGGAATAGTCTTGAAAGATAAAAATAGCTGGCGATATAACGACAGCAAAAAATATTCCTACAATCCAAACGATTTGAAGGATTGGAGATTTTTAGACCTTGGCTAATATGTTTATTCAGAAGCTCACAATAAAAAACCTCAAATGCTTTGCCGATGAGAGCGAAGCAATGGAATTTAATGTTCCTGACGGTAAAACGGAAGGAAGCGGACTTAATATCTTTGTCGGCGAAAACGGGACAGGGAAAACGGCAACCTTAGAAGCAATAAACTTTCTAACAGAAAGTCATTTTGCGATTCAAAACAAATTGAAAATTTTTGATTTTCATAAAGACACGAGCGAAATAATCGTTGAGGCGATTTTCAATCAGAACTTTAACTACAAAATGCCCGAAACATATCGCGGTCAATTTTTTGAATGCAATGGCTTGATTTTTACCGCCAGCCAAAGAGACAGAAAATCGCCCGGAAAACTGCTTTCGCCAGCCCTTTCTGTTTCTACAAGCGTTTTGAATGTTGACCAAAATTACAAAAACTCAGAAGGCAAGCAAGGCAAATCCGTTGAGGAATATCATAAAATATTTGACGCAGGCAAGTTAGATAAAGATGAGCTTAATATTTTTTATTTTGATAAATACCGCACAAGGCATATAACGAGCGGAACTTTTACAACGACTTTTGATCGTATTATTGATGACTTGAACTGGAAATTTGTTAAAGGATTAAAAGATAACCAAGAAAATAAAAACGCAGTAATGAAGTTAGCGAACGATTATTTTGCGAAAATGATTGAAGTTGCCCAAAAAGGCACCGGCGAAAAAATATCGCAAGAGACGAAAGCATTTTTTAACAGGGAAGATTTTGAAAAAATAAAAATGGATTTTATAAACATTTTATGGCCGTTTTCCGACGCTTTCTTTGCGCTTCGTGAAGAAAATGAGGCAAATCAAATACCAGTCGCAAAGCTCGGCTCGGGAATTGAAA
>CALMWW010000048.1 GCA_937870835.1 uncultured bacterium | reverse complement strand
AGCAAATGAAGAATGGGAAGATATTTTAGAAGAAAAAAGATTATTATACACTGGAGCAGTTGTTGATGGTTCAGATATTGGAGCTGCCTGTCCAAGAGATTATGATGGACAAATTATGCTTCCTGGCTCTTGGCCAACTAGAGAATCAGACGGAAAACCAATTCCACCAGCTTATTGGCCTCCTGATTTAGATGGTGTTGTAGCTCCTCCAGGATGGCCAAAAGATTCTCAGGGCAATCCTCTTCCTCCCGGTGTTTGCGCACGCGATTATAATGGAGAATTAATGGTAAATGGTTCGTGGGAGCTTGATTTTGATGGCAATTTAGTTCCTCCATCCTACTGGCCAAAAGATTCAAATGGAAGAGTTATTCCACCACCAGGTTGGCCATTAGATGAATTGGAAAGACCTTTACCTCCTGGTTCATTAAAAGAACCAGCTAGTTATATGGAAAGCGATGTTGAAGATGATAATCTTCCTAGTTTAGAAGATGAATCTATAGCAGAAGATGATTTTGATTTAGGTAAAGTTATTAAAGAAAATTTAGAAGAAATGCTTTTTTATGAAGAAATGATTAAGATAGAATTAGATAGCTTAGAATCTATTTGTGAAAATAATAAACAAAAAGAGCAAGAAGTAAAAACAAAGAAAAAAGTTCCTAATGACTGTGCAACTGCTTGTCAGAAATTTTCTCAATGTTCTATTATAGGAGGAGGAAATGAAGAAGATAAACAAGATGATTATGAAATTTGCATGAAGGAATGTGTTTTCTGGAAAGAAGAAACAATAATTTGTATTAATGAAAAAGAGCCAACCAATATACAAAATTGTGATTATATGTCTCTTTGTATAGGCCAAGAAATGAAATATAATAAAGGTATTAATCCTGGAGGTGGTTATATAATAGATAATTTTGAGAGTTTGTATAAATAACAACAATATTGATCCTAAAACGGTTTTTGTCTATTAAAATATATTTAAAAGAGAGGAAATTCGCTATGCGGAGAGGAGGAGATTCGCTTTCGCGTCAACTTCTGCTGAAGTTGCGCTCAAGTACGGGCTCGCCGCCAGTCGCGGCTCCGCCTTCGAATCTCCCCTACTACAAAAACTGAAATGATAAAATGCGGAGAGGGGGAGATTCGAACTCCCGAGCCGTTTTCACGACTAACACCTTAGCAGGGTGCCCCATTCAACCACTCTGGCACCTCTCCATTATAAATTAAACAAGTTATTACCTCATGTAAATTAATTATTTTGTATTATATAAATCATGAGGAGAGGGGGAGATTCGCTTTCGCGTCAACTTCTGCTGAAGTTGCGCTCAAGTACGGGCTCGCCGCCAGTCGCGGCTCCGCCTTCGAATCTCCTTTTTTAATCTCTACATTTTATTACTCATGTAAATTAATTATTTTGTATTATATAAATCATGAGGAGGGAGGGAGATTCGCTTTCGCGTCAACTTCTGCTGAAGTTGCGCTCAAGTACGGGCTCGCCGCCAGTCGCGGCTCCGCCTTCGAATCTCCTTTTTTAATCTCTACATTTTATTACTCATGTAAATTAATTATTTTGTATTATATAAATCATGAGGAGGGAGGGAGATTCGAACTCCCGGTGGGTTTAAGCCCACAGCAGTTTTCAAGACTGCCCCATTCAACCGCTCTGGCATCCCTCCTTAATATATAATAAGCATTCTATCTAAAATAATCCTACTGGTCAATATAAAAATACTGCTTTTTTACAAAAGCAATATTTTTAGATTTATAAATTTACCATATTAATATTACTTATCTTCTTCGTGAAACGCAATATTATGAGCGCTCATTCCAAAGGCCTGACTCCACTTTGGATAAAATCTTACTAAATTTTTAACTAAAAAATTAATTCCACTTGGTTGAGATAAAAATAAAGATAAATATTTCCTTAGCTCGCTATCATGACCAATTTCTAAAAGTCTATCTCTTAAAGCAGGATTAGTAATTCCGATTTTATCTAAATTATCAAAATTATAAATTTCTTTAAAAATTGAATTTAGGGTTGACTGAATAATTTCCACCTGCATTGAATTAAAAGATTTATATTTTGGAAAACCGCGTGAAGCATCTGGAGAAACTCCTTTAACATCAGAAGATATACTGGCACCTATAACTTCTTTGCCGTCCATATCATATAGCTTTTGCGCCAATAAAACAGTTTTTTTAATAAATTTAGCTTTATTCTTTTGAATATATTCTTGGATCAACTTTAAAGCATGATTTATTCCTTTTTCCCCGACATATAAAACAATTTTATCCTTAGCATTTATAGCCTCAGTAATAGTTGCTACTGTTGGATTAAACATTGCCAATGTATTAACCGCAAACCCAACTCGCGACAATTCTTCGTTAATATTCAATTTATAAATAATATCTTGATAAACCCTCATTATATCTTGATTTTCCATATTAAAATATATGCAATATTTAGATGGCTCTCTCAATTTTTGCGTCATTGCCCCAAGATTAATATCGTAATAATTTGATTCATAGATTAACCAACCCTCTTCGCAATAATAAGGAGTTGTATAACGTTCTTCATTATAAATATTATTTTTATTGTCTTTTAATTCAACGGTCTGCTTTTGAAAAGAAATATTATTTTCATTCTTTTTCTTAAAATTATTTGCTTCCGCAATCCAATTTCTATTTACTGGTTGTTTCAACCATTCTTCTGCCTGCGCGTTGACAGCGGCATTATAACTCGCAATATCAACCTGCCCTTTTGAATCAAATTTATAATCAGTCCCCTTCTTTAATTTAATAATCCGACCTGTCCAGTGTTTATATAAATCTCCTCCGTAATTAAACCAGTCTTGAATAATGTTAATTGCTTCAACAGCATCTGCTTGTGTTAAGATATTTTCTTTCTGTTTAAGATATTCGATGGTTAAAATTTTTGTATCAAAACTATTATCCTGTCCATTTAAATTTTGAGTTGCTGCTCTTAATTCTACATTCTGCCTCATAGATTGCCCCTCTTCTTCGGTCATTTTATCTCCCTTTAAGGTTACCGTATCTGCTGAATTTACTAAACCAGAATTGCTTTTTATTATTCTATTAACGGGACTCGCTAATCCGGCAGCTCGAAAACTAATATCATAAATTAAATTAGAATAAATGGTTTTATCTAAATCGTTAGCAAAATCAAAACTAAAAATGCCATCTTGATTGTTTTTCTTAAAATTTAAGTATTCGTTTTTAATTTTATTTAATATAAATCTCTCGTCTTGGTTTAAGCCTTGAATTTCTTTTTCTCCCTTAATATAGCTTTCTATTATTTTCTCGGCTGTTTTCTGTTGCTCCAAAATTTCTTTTTGTTTTTCTTCAGAAAGCGCTTTATAACTTTTATAAAAAGCAGCTGTCTTTTGCTGTTCTAACTGCAATTTTTGTTTTTCTTTAGTTTGAGATATTAATTGGACTTGCTCTGCTTCCGAATTATTTTCCTCTTGAGTTTTTGATTCGTTATTAGAATCAATTATTTCGTCCATTATCCCATTATAATTATGATGAATGATGTTAGAGTCCATTTTATTATTTTTTTATTTTTATACGACCCATTAAATCTATTTAATATATGTTATTTATATAATACAACAATTATAAAAAAAATAAAATACTTAATCCCCGTTTTCAGATTTAAGAGGCCAAGCCGCTCTTGCTAAAATCTCTGCCCCTTCTTCTCCATTAATAAAATTTGGCTGGCAATAATCATTAATTAAAAAAGGCTTAACTTCTTGAATTTTAATTTCCCCTTTTTCATTAAAAATAATTTTTGCTATAATCCCCTCCCTCGTTGAACGAGACCACATTTGGTCAAAAACAAAATTACCTAAAGAATAAAAAATATATTTATCTTTATATTCCTCAATCGGCATTACTACATGAGGATGATGGCCTAAAACCAAATCTGCTCCTAAATCAATAGCTAAATGCGCCCACTCTTTTTGCTGTGTGCTTGGCAAGGGTTGATACTCGTTGCCAAAATGCATTGAAATAATCACAAAATCAGCTTGTTTTTTAGCCGAAGCAACAGCCTTAGACATTTCAGTTTGGTCAAAAAAAGCGATACCGACTTTTCCTTCCTCGGCACCATATTCCGCAGGAGTAAAATTAATATCATCATAAGCCAAAAAAGCAAATGTTAAACCGTTTTTTTTAAGAAAAACCGGAGAATTCGCAACCTCATAATTTTCTCCAGCTCCCACATATTTTATTCCTGCCTCGTTTAAATATTGAAAGGTTTGTTTTAGCCCATCAGTTCCAAAATTACCAGAATGATTATTGGCTAAAGAAAGAATAGAAAAATTATTATCTTTTAATTCCGATACTAAATTTGGGTCAGCGCGAAAAAACATTTCTCCCGGTTTAATAGTCCGACCTTCGGCAATTGGATTTTCTAAATTAGCAAAGACAATATCGCCAGTTTTCAAATAATCTTGAACTTTTAAAAATGGATAATCTGGTCCATTCTCTTTAATTTTTACTGCTACTCCTCGTGAAAGCATCACATCTCCCACAGCAATTAAAGTTGTTTCTTTTGGTAAAATTTTTGACGAAGAAACAGTACTTAAATTAGCTGTTAATTGATATGGTTCTAAAATTTTTAAAAATTTATTTTGCTGAGTTAAAACAAAACAAACCGCTAAAATTATTATTACGCCTATTAAAATAAAAATTGTTCCAATCTTTTTTTTCTTCATAATTTTAATATAACTTATTCTTGCTTTTTTGGCTATCTATGAAAATAATTTTTAATAATTAAATATAAAAACGACGAACCATCATTGTGCCAAATGGCTTAAACGCTGCCTTGTTTAAGTGCAAACAAATCTCAACATCTCTTAAATATCAAATATTCTTGATTATTAAACTATTTTTGCTAATATGGGAGCATAGCTGAATTAAAAGAGATAAGTAAATTTATTAATTTTGTCCCCGTATTTCAATGGATAGAATGCGAGCTTGCGGAGCTTGCGATAGAGGTTCGAATCCTCTCGGGGACACACACTTTAATTATTTGATAAACTCAAAAATAATGACCTTTAGCACTCCCATTGAAGAATTACCAAGAGTTGGACCGGCTTTTGCTAAAAAATTAAAAGCGCTGAAAATAAAAACCTTAGGCGACCTACTTTTTTATTTCCCACGCGCTTATGAAGATTTAAGCCAAATTTCCAAAATTAAAGATATTAAATTGGGAGAACATATTACTATTTATGGAAAAATAATTGAATTAGGACAAGAAAGGTCTTGGATAAAAAAAATGTCATTAACCAAAGGCATTGTTCAAGATGAAACTGGTTCGGTTGAAGTTATCTGGTTTAATCAGCCCTATCTAATTAAAAGTTTGAAAAAGGGAGATGAATTAATGCTTTCTGGCAAACCTGTCTTAGATAAGAACGGACACATTATTTTAAGCTCTCCTATTTATGAAAAAATATCCTTAAAAGAAACAATCCATGTAGGACGAATTGTGCCAATTTATCCTGAAACTCGCGGGACTTCGTCACGACTCATCCGTTATATTTTAAGACCCGCTCTTTTGGCAATAAAAAATAAAATCCCAGAAACATTGCCTGAAAAAATTATTAAAGAAGCAAACCTTCTTAGTTTTCGTGACGCTTTAGAAAAAATTCATTTTCCAACATCTTTGAAGGAAGCAGAAAAAGCCCGGGAAAGATTCGCCTTTGAAAACATTTTTTATATTTCTCTTTTTGGCGCTAAAAATAAAATTGATTTCCAAAAAGAAAAAGCGCCAACTATTCCTATTAATCAATCTGTCTTAAACCGATTTTATAATTCTTTGCCCTTTGAATTAACTTCTGGACAGAAAAGGGCCTGCCAGCAAATTTTAAATGATATGTCTCGCTCTTTTCCAATGAATCGCCTTTTACAAGGTGATGTTGGTTCTGGCAAAACAATCGTAGCTGTTATCGCGGCGCTTAATGCAGTTAAAAATAAAAACCAAGTGGTAGTAATGGCGCCTACAGAAATTTTAGCAAAACAGCACTTTAAAACTTTTTTCCAATTCCTTAAAGATTTCAATATTAATATTGGTTTATTAACCGGAAAAGAAGATAAATATTATTCTAAAAAATTAAAAAACGATACTGTTGAAATATCCCGCCAAAAATTGCTTGAAAAAACCGCTAATGGAGAAATAGATATTTTAATAGGCACACATGCTTTAATTGCTCCCAGCCGCAAAAAACCCAAGAAAAAATCTTTAAAATCACCCTTAACCGCTAAAATAATTTTTAAAAATTTAGGTTTAGTAATCGTTGATGAACAACATCGTTTTGGGGTAGCTCAACGCGCCGCGCTTTGCGCTAAAAATAGTGATAAAATTCCTCATTTACTTTCAATGACAGCCACCCCTATTCCTCGCACTCTCGCTTTAACAATTTGGGGAGATTTAGATGTAAGCACTATAAAAGAAATGCCTCAAGGCCGAAAAAAAATAATCACTAAAGTAATTACTGAAAACGAAAGAACCGAAACATATAAATTTATTGAATCTGAAATAAAAAAAGGCCGCCAAGCTTTCGTAATCTGCCCGCGCATTGAATCGTCTGAACAAGATACAGAAACACAACTGGAAATTAAGGCTGTTAAAGATGAATATAAAAAACTATCAGAAAAAATTTTCCCAAACTTAAAGATAGAAATGCTCCACGGCAAAATGACCCCCAAAGAAAAAGAAAAAATAATGAAAAGTTTTAGGGCTAAAAAATTTGATATTTTAGTTTCTACCTCGGTTGTAGAGGTTGGCATTGATGTCCCAAATGCTACAGTAATGATGATTGAAGGCGCTGACCGATTCGGTTTAGCTCAATTGCACCAATTCCGCGGACGAGTTGGGCGAGGAGAACACCAATCTTATTGCTTCCTTATTGCCAGCTCCGAAAATAATCCAACTACCCAAAGATTGCGAGCAATGACTAAATATGACAATGGTTTTGAATTATCAGAAATTGATTTGAAAATTCGCGGTCCCGGAGATTTTGTTGGTGTTCGCCAATGGGGCCTGCCTGACTTCGCTTTTGAATCATTTAAAAATCCAAGCCACATTGAAAAAACTAAAAAAATAGCTGAATCAATTTTACAAGAAAGTCCAGACTTGTCTAAATTCCCTATTTTAGCAGCTCGTTTAGAAGCTTTTGAATCCAAAATCCACTTAGAATAAAAAATTATTGTCCCTCAATTTTAATTAAAGAAATTTGACTCCGGTTAAAAAAACGGATTGGTGTTAAGGTATATCCTAAACCGCTATCAATATATAATAAAGAACTATTATTGAGTTGATAAAGCCCTTTAGAATATTTAGGAAAAAGAGGTTGACCTGGCACAAAAATTGCTCCTACCAAAGGCAAACGAATTTGTCCGCCATGCGTATCTCCGCTTAAAATTAAGTCCATTTTAATGTTTTCATTATTGATAACTAAATAAGGGTTATGTACTAATAAAATTGAATAATCTTCTTGAGGAATATCTTTAAAAATGTCAAAATCAACAGGACGATTATAATAATCCAATCCATAAAGATGGATTATCTGACCATCTTTTTCAAAAACAATATTTTTATTATTTAAAATTTCAACACCATGTCTGTTTAATTCTCCCAAAATGTTTTGAGAATTTTTTTGTTCATGGTCGCCTGACACAAAATAGACAGGACAATTTAATTTAGCAAGTTCGTCTACAAAACCATAAACATAACTATAATCTTTAGTTTTTTTATCTATCAAGTCTCCGGTAACAACAATAAAATCTGGTTGGCTATTTTTTATTGTTTGAAATAAAGCTGTAAGATTAAAAAATTTTTGACTATGCAAATCAGTAATCTGAATAATTCTAACTTCTTCTCCGTTTTTAATTTTAGCGCTTTTTAAGGTTATACTATTTAATTTTGGAAAATTAACTTCATAAAAAACATCGCCAACTAAAAACACTAAACAAAAAATTATAAATACAATAATTTTTTTATTGACTGGCATACTGGCTGTCTTTTCTTATTTTAGGTGTTACCCAAAAACCCATATATTTACCAAATAACCAATGCAACTGAGCATGAAGGGCTGGCAAGGCGCTAAAAAATATAATAACAAAGGGTACCAATACCCATTCAAAAATTACAAGCACATACTTCAAGCGGTTTGACTGAATTGGACGAGGAGGAAGCAAAACAAGTGTTAAATAAATAGACAAAACTAAACCTAACATATTAATAGTTAAAATCAAACTAGTAATTTTGGGCAGGTTGTAAGAAAGCAAGGTTTGAGTAAATTGAGGCCCCCCAAAAAAAATCGGCAACCAACCTAAACAAAAAATTAAAATTGAAGATACCGCCCAAGTGACATGCCCTTCAATCAAATCAAAACCCATAAAAATTTTTTTCTTTAAAGGAATTACTTTGTTCTTTAAGCACCCAAAAATAAAATAAGGCACTTCCCCTACTCCATACGCCCATCTTTTTTGCTGCTTATAAATATTTTTCAAGGTTGTAAAAATATTAGGGGCTGCATTTGCGTCCATAGAAACAGGATATAAAAGCGGCTCAACCCTATAGTCGCCATTGTACTTAAAAAAACATTGCCAAAAGATACGAGAATCATCAGAAATAACATTGGGTTGTTTAAAACCAACATCTGCCAAGGCCTTAAAGCTCATCGCATGAGAAGAAAAAGTAATTAATTTTTCCGGACGCTCTTGATTCATAGTATGCCAAAATGTAGAAGAAAAAGAAAAAACACGGGAAACTGAAGGAGCTTCCCAAATATTGTTTAAATATAATGGCACAGGCTGATAACTAGTTCGGCAAGGCTTCTCGGTGGTTAAATATTTATAAGTTAAACAACTAAAATATTTAGGATAAAAAACCGAATCAATATCAAACGAAGAAACAATTATATTTTCATAAGGAATTTTTAAGGGGTCAATTAATAATTCTTTGGCTTGTTTGCCAGCCCAAGCATCATTACTCCCATGACCGGCAATTTCACCCTCTAAATTGGCAGGGTGGCAAGTAGTTAAAAGTTTATAAAATTCTTGAGCATATTTTTTTTGAATGGCTTGCGCTACGGCTTCTCCTTCTGCTCGCGCCCGTTCTTCATAAGACAAGACAACCATAATTTTATCTTTTGGATAATCGGTTTTTTTGATGGACTCAAATGTTTGCTCTACTATCTCTAAGGGTTCTTTATACATTGGCAAAATCACTAAATGATAAATATCTTGCCATGACTGAACTGGTAATCCATTTTGAATAGCTGGCAATTGTAAAAGTTTTTTTAACCAATCTTCTTTTTCGTTTTGTTTCATTTGTTCATAACCAGCCCTAAGATAAAAAGCAAAATAAATAGTTCTAAAAAGCCAATAAGTATCATAAAGAATTATAAAAAATGCCACCCAGACAGGCAAACAAAATGATAAAACCACTGACAAAATTAAAATAGAAAGACTGATTAAAGGAGTAAGCATTTCAAAAAAACGATAAATCCTTCTTTCAAGCTTATTTTTTAAATCTCGCGCTGTTCCAATTTTAAGATAATAAGTATCGTCTGACATTTTCTATTTTAAAAATATTATTTAATGTTTAAGATTTGTTGAACATTAATAACTGTACGCTTTTATTATACACCTTATTTTATAAAAATTAAAAATGTTTAGGGGTCAGACCCCCAAACATCAATCCCGAATATCAATCCTATCTATTTCGTGTCTAAAAATCTAACCATTAAATAAACATTCAAAATCAATCATCACCGGCGCGTTTTATTTCTTCTAAAATTTAGCGTAAAATTCAGCGGCTCTGCCTTCGATTCCCTTCCTAATTCTAAAATTATAATAATATAATTTAATAATAATTTTATAAAATACTAAATTTTCACTTAAAGGTGACCCTACAGGGAATCGCCCTTCGGTCTCCGCCTGCTGGCAGAGCCTCAGGGCCGGGCTCGCCGCCGTCGCGGCTCTGCCTTCGATTCCCTTCCTAATTCTAAAATTATAATAATATAATTTAATAATAATTTTATAAAATACTAAATTTTCACTTAAAGGTGACCCTACAGGGAATCGAACCCTGATTACCAGATTGAAAATCTGATGTCCTGACCGTTAGACGATAGGGCCAAATATAGACTATATATACCAAAAAAAACTCAATAAATCAACCCAAGTTAATGATAAATTAATTTAATTTATTCTCTTCTAAGTTAAAATAGCTATTTAAATTATTTTCAAAATTGCCAGCAAGCTCTAAGAGTGATAAACTAATTAATAAACATATAATTAA
>CALMWW010000047.1 GCA_937870835.1 uncultured bacterium | reverse complement strand
TGTGCCTCGGGAGGGACTCGAACCCTCAAGGTCAAGGACCAGCGGATTTTAAGTCCGCCCTGTATACCAATTCCAGCACCGAGGCAAGTTTATTTCTTATTATATATTTTATTTTTAAATTTTAAAATTACTTTTTAATGAGGCGTGGGCGGGAATCGCACCCGCGCATAAGAGTTTTGCAGACTCTCGCCTTACTGCTTGGCTACCACGCCGCTATAAAAAATAGCATATTTTTTATTTTTTTACCACCCTTACAATGTTAATATCTGAATATCTGAATATTTTAATAGTTTTAAACCTTATTCTGTTTATCCTGCTCTTTCTCAATTTCCATTAATAATTGTTCTACTCGGTTAGCTTCAGTAATTTTATCTTCGCGCTTAAAAATAATTTTAGGAACTGGCCGTATCTTTAATTTTTTGTTTAAAGATTGTTGCAAACTATAAATATGCCGATTTAATAAATCAAATATCTTTTCAAAACTTTCTTCAGGAAAAACAGACACATAAACTTTAACTTCAAAAAAATTAGCCGAACATTCTACTCGCGTTAAGGTCAATAGGGTTCCCGGGAAAATATCTAATTCCTTAAAAATAATATTATTAAGTTCGTGTTGAATAGCACTATTTAATTTTTCTTTCTTATCCATTATCCAAGTGTTTCTTTAACATATTCTTCTTTATAACAAACAATCTCATCGTCTTCTTTAATTCGTTCGTTGCCTTGATATAAAATGGCGCATTCTTTAGGGGCTTTCACGGTCGCAAGACTTTTTTTATTAACTTGAACATCAATAATTTTACCCTGTCCCAATATTTCTTCGCCCCTAATAATTTCCATTGACGCACCCTTAACAATTTCTCCTTCTTTTACTGCTCCACCGATAATTTGCCTATTTTTTTCAGTTCTAAAAATAACTGTGACTTCCATTTTTCCTAAATCCATCCTTTCTTTTTCTTTTATTAATTTTCTTTCCATCAATTCTCTAACTTTCTGCGCTAAAGTATAAATAATGTCAAAGTCATAAATGCGAACTTGCTCATTTTGCGCTGCCATTTCCGCAATTTTATCTTTTTTAACACGAAAGGCAATTATAATGCCTTGGACGCTTTTAGCTAATTTAATATCAGATTCGTTAACATTACCCACTTCCGCCTGAACTATTTTTAAACCCACTGTTTCTTGGGGCAAGGTTTTAAGAACTTCCTGAATAGCTTCCAAAGAGCCAAAAGCATCGGCTTTAATAATTAAATTAAGATATTTTTTGTTTTGTTCGTTTTCGGATTTATTTTGAGTTGCAAATTTTACATAATCATTTTTAGTCTCTTTAGATTTAAGATTTGCTTGTGCCTCTTCAATGTTTTCATAAACACGAAATCTCTCTCCTACAATCGGCAAACCTTCAAAACCAACAACAATAACTGGGTCGCCCGGTTCAGCTTCATTAATAGATTTTCCTAAAAAATTTTCTAAGTTTTTTACTTTGCCTATTGTCGTATCTGTTCCAATTATCGCTCCCGGTCTTAAAATTCCTTTTTCTAAAATAGCTGTTATGGTGGGACCACGCTTTGAGTCTAAATATGCTTCAATAATAGGCCCTTCTGCTGAAGAAACAATATCATTTTCTAAATTTTCTAATTCCGCGATCAATAAAATTAAATCTAAAATGTCATTAATGCCCTTTCCGGTTTTAGCAGATATATTTAAGCTCAGCACCTTTCCCCCATAAGATTCAACTATTATATCTTCTTCCATTAATTGTTGTTTAACTCTTTCTGGATTAGCATCAGGTTTATCTATTTTATTCAAAGCCACTATTAAAGGAATGTTAATTTTTTTAATAAGCTCAATGGCTTCCTTCGTTTGTTTTTTTATCCCCTCGGCTGCATCAATTACTAAAATTGCTATATCGGCTGCTTTAGAACCTCTTGAACGAATAGCTGAAAAAGATTCGTGTCCGGGCGTATCAATAAAAGTAATTTTTTGACCATTGTGCTCAACTTGATAAGCTCCGACATGCTGGGTTATGCCACCAGTTTCTTTGCTTAAAGTTTTAAAATCTTTAATGGCCATCAAAAGTGAAGTTTTACCGTGGTCAATATGTCCTAAAACAACCACTACAGGTGGTTTTTGGGTTGAAAAATTTGATTGAGTTTGTTTTACGGTCATTATTATTATAAATATTATTATTTTGCTAAGGCTTTTTTAAGGGCTTGTTGTTCTTCATCAGATAATTGATATTGAGAAACTCCTTTTTTGATTGGTTTTATAAAAACACGGGCTCGTTCATCTATAAAAAGAGAAGAAAGAATAAAACCATCATCTTCTTTGTCTAAAAGCGCTAAAGAAAAACTTTGGTCTCCGCCCATTGTTTCTACTGAATTATAACGGATTAAATAAAATTTTTGAAAATATAAATTAGTCTCTGTTTCCAAATTTTTTACCCGCTCTGCCAATAAATTTAATTCTTGTTCTAATTTTTCTATCTGTTGAACCGCTTCTATTAAAGTAGTTATTTTATTTTTTGATTTTTTGATTTTTAGAAAAGAAATCATAGTTTTAACATTATAAATAATAAATAAAAATTTTGCTAAAAATGTAAATCCTTCTGAGAATTTACCTAAATATAAATATGTTCAGCTCTCCGCCTTCGAATCTCGTCTCTCTATCTCCTATTAAATCATCGGGAGAGGGGAC
>CALMWW010000046.1 GCA_937870835.1 uncultured bacterium | reverse complement strand
CAATACAAGGAAGCATTGGCAAAATGTAAATATGAAGACAGTGATTTGTTTAATTCACCATCAAAGACTCCTTATCAAGAATATGTCTTTATGAAAGATGAAAAAATGCTTGATGCTTTAGAAATTGATTATGAAAAAGAAAAAGTCAAAGTTGATTTAGCAAAACTCTATCCAAACATAGACATTGCCGAAACATTGTCTAATCTTACCGGCAAATGGATTAAGAAAATCAGTGATGATGAAGTAGAGTTTGAAGACGGAACAAAAATTAATACAAAAGATTTAGATTATAAACTCATTAAGCCCTTAATTTGGTGGGAAGTGTCATAAAAATGTTGCATTAGTGTAACATTTATATTAAAATGTAACAGAAAATTGATTTAGTGTAACATTTATGGTTAAAACTGCAAGACCTCAAAAACTTCCACTTAAACTTGATCTTGGTAAATTTGCCGAGGAATTGGCTAATGCCTCTTTTGAATTGGGAAAATTGGACGGATTACAAAGAGATCTTCCAAATCCTTCTCTATTAATATCTCCACTCATCACTAAAGAAGCCACCGTGAGTTCAAGAATAGAAGGAACCAGAAGCACTATTTCTGATGTTTTTTTCTATGAAGCGACAAAAGAAGGAAAATACGATGATACAATCGAAGTTTTTAATTATAGGAAAGCAATGATTTTAGCAATAGATGCTTTGAAATATAGAAAGCTTGATATTGCTTTTATTAAAGAGCTACACGGTGTTTTATTGGAAGGAGCAAGGGGGGAAAGTTATAAAGGTAAGTTTAGAGAAAATTTAGTTTTTATAGGAAAAAAAGGGGCAACCATAGAAAAGGCCACCTACGTCCCCCCTGAACCGATTTTAATAAGGGATTATATGGAAAATTTAGAAAATTATATTTTGAGAAACGGCGAAAATCCTTTAGTCAAATCGGCCATTATCCATTATCAATTTGAGGCAATTCATCCTTTTGAAGATGGAAACGGAAGAATTGGCAGACTACTTATTCCTTTATATTTATACCAAAAGGAATGGCTTTACCAACCCATTTTATTTTTGAGCGGTTATTTTGAAAAACATAGAGATGATTATATTAATTATCTTCATTTAGTTGATAAGGAGCATAACTACGAAGAGTGGATAAAATTTTTTTTAATTTCTGTTAAAAATCAAGCGAAAGAAACCCAAGAGTTAATTTATCAAATAAGAAATCTCATTGAAGAAATTAATGGTATAACAGAGTCTATAAAATCCCCATATATTTCTAAAATTGTTGATTTTATATTTTCTAATCCAATTTTCTCCAACAGCGAATTAAATAAAAACATCAAAGCAAACAAGGTCACATCTTTACGGCTAATAAAAAAACTTGAAGAATATAAAATTTTAGTTCCTTTTGTCCCGCCAAAAAGAAAAAGAGAAATTTATATATTTGAAAAATTGATTAAATTACTATCTCATTAAACCCTTGATTTGGTGGAAATAAAATTCTATGAAAGAGCAAGAAATTAAAAAGGGCGAAGTAATTATTTATAAATCTAAAGAAGGACCAAAATTAGAAGTGCGTCTTGAAGAAAACACTGTTTGGCTTACGCAAAATCAAATTGCTCTTTTATTTAGCACGCAAAGACCGGCAATCACCAAACATTTAAATAATATCTTTAAATCGGGAGAATTAGATAAAAATTCAGTTAGTTCCATTTTGGAACATACTGCTAACGATGGAAAAACTTATAAAACACAGTTTTATAATTTAGATGCAATTATCTCTGTGGGATATCGCGTTAATTCTAATCGTGCTACACAATTTCGTATCTGGGCAACAAAAACATTAAAAGAGCATTTAGTTAAGGGATACACTTTAAACGAAAAAAGGCTTTTGCAATATCAAAACTCTTTTCAGGATTTACAGGAAACAATTACTCTACTACAGGAAAAATCAAAACACGAATTGCTTGTCGGACAGGAACAGGAAATTTTAAGTTTGCTTTCCTCTTACTCGAAAACACTTACTTTGCTTGAGCAATATGACAAGGAAAAACTTAAACTTACGAAAAAAGCTAAAGAAAAGTATGTCGTGCAATATGATGAAGCAAGAAAATTGATTGATAAAATTAAAAAAGACCTAATCGCAAAAAATGAAGCAAGTAACCTTTTTGGACAAGAAAATGAAGATAGATTTAAGGCTATTATAAAAAATATTTACCAGACTTTTGATGGTAAAGAATTATATTCCTCTTTGGAAGAAAAGGCGGCTCATATATTATATTTGGTAATCAAAGATCATCCTTTTGTTGATGGCAATAAACGCATAGGTTCTTTTTTATTTATTTATTATCTGAATAAAAACAATTATTTATATAAAGAAAACGGAGAGAAAAAAATTAATGATAATACATTAACTACACTGGCACTTTTGGTTGCAATAAGTGTTCCTAAAGAAAAAGATAAATTAATAAAAATCGTTACTAATCTATTGGCATTATGAAATTATATTTGCAAGACATCGTAAAAAATATTTCTTTTGAAAACTTGCCAATCAAGTGGCAGGGATTTGATTTAAGCCGATTTTCAAAAGACAAAACGCTTTTTGATTTTCAAAAGCAAGGCCTTCAAAATGCACTCAAGGGTCTATGGCTTTATTTTATAGATAAAAAAGCTAATAAGCAGAGTTTATTCAATCTTTATCAAGATAATAATTTTACGGAAAATTTTGATTACGACTTGAAAAAGAAAGAAGGCAAAAAAACGGCAAAATATCTCCTAGAATATGATAAAGATTATCCCGCTATAGACTCAAAAATTTCTTTTGCTTATTTCATCAACCGAATGAGTTTTTGGATGGCGACTGGCTCAGGCAAAACATTGATTATTGTTAAAATGATTGAGCTTTTAGGTAAACTCATTGCCAAAGGAGAGTTACCGACTCGGGATATTTTATTTCTAGCTCACCGTGATGATCTTTTGGACCAATTTAAAGCTCATGTTGAGGAGTTTAACAGCTTTAACTTTGACACAAGAATCAATCTCAAAAATTTGAGAGATTATGAAAGCGTCAAGCGCGAAAATACCCTACCATTTTCCAAAAACGAAATTACTGTTTTTTATTACCGTTCAGATTTAATTTCCGACGAGCAAAAAGAAAAATTCATTAATTTCAAAAATTACGACAATAATGGACAATGGTATATTCTTTTAGATGAAGCCCACAAGGGTGATAAAGAAGACAGCAAACGGCAGATTTTATACTCTATACTTTCAAGAAATGGTTTTTTATTTAATTTTTCCGCGACTTTTACTGATCCGAGAGACTTTGCGACCTGTGCTTTTAACTTCAATCTTTCAAACTTCGTTGAAGAAGGGTATGGCAAGCATATTTATGTTTCGGATCAAGAAGCACTAGCGTTTAAAGATAAAACAGATTTTGCGCCTCAGGAAAAACAGAAAATTGTTCTAAAAACACTTTTACTTTTAACTTATATCAATAAACATTTTGAAAAAATAAAGCAGATTGATAGTACACTTTATCATCGCCCGCTTCTTTTAACCTTAGTGAACTCTGTTAATCCAGAAGATTCTGATTTAGAGTTGTTTTTCAGAGAGTTAGAAAAAATCGCGAAAAATGAAGTTAAAGCCGATTTACTCAAAAAAGCAAAAGATGAACTTATCCAAGAGTTTAGTAATAATGCTAGATTTATATTTGAAGAGTTGGAATGCGTTATCAACGCTGATTTAATTTCAGAATTAGATTATAAGGATATTTTGAAATATGTTTTGAACGCAAACACGCCGGGCAAGATTGAAGTTTTGAAAATTCCTGGTAATAGGCAAGAATTGATTTTTCGATTAATGACAGCTGATAAACCGTTTGCTTTAATCAAGATCGGCGATATCTCCGGTTGGCTAAAAGATAAACTTGATAACTATGAGATAAATGAAAGTTTTGAAAATGAAAGTTATTTCCGACGAATTAATTATGATGATTCTGACATAAATATTTTAATGGGTTCCCGCTCTTTCTATGAGGGCTGGGATTCTAACAGGCCAAACCTGCTTTTGTTCATAAATATCGGGGTTGGAAGCGACGCTAAAAAATTTGTCCTGCAATCAGTAGGCCGGGGTGTAAGAATCGAACCGCTAAAAAACCAAAGAAAACGTCTCCAAAATTTGTTTAATGTTGAAGCTGTACAAGAGCAATTATTTGAGAAAGTAAAAAATCTGATTTTGCCGATTGAAAGCTTATTTGTTTTTGGCACTAACGCCGAAAACCTGAAGGAAATAATTGCCACACTAAAAGCAGAGAAGCAAGATAAAAATTTGGGTGAAGCATTTATTTTAAATCCAGAAGCACAAAAGCACACTCTTTTAGTGCCGGTGTATAAAACCGCTGAGAGAATTTTTGCTGAGGAAAAAGACCCACAAAAATATCCTATCAGCCGTGAAGATTTTAACATAACTTCGCAATTCTACAAATTTTTAGACGATAAAATCGCTTTAGCTAAATATGATTGCGAAGTTAATGTCTTAAAAAAGACAAGTGAAAGTTTTGCTGAATCAAATAAAGATAGATATTATACTTTGGACAAGGACGAGCCATCACTTCTTGAACCGGAGTTAATTCTTAGCCGGATTTTTGACTATTTTGGAATTAAAAGCAGAGAATTTGAAAAATTTAAGGAGTTGGAAGACGAAATTGTGCATTTCAAAAAAGTTAGGTTTAGCGATGGTGAGAAATACGAAGAAATTAGACGGAAGATAGAAGAAGCCAAACACTATCCCGAAAGGCAAAAAGAGTTAAATAAGCAGTACGGCAAAATTCCCAGAAAAGAATATGAAAAACAAAGGACTCTGTTTGAAGAGGCGGAGAATTTTGAAATAAAAAATCAAAAAATCAAAATCAAGTATTTAGCTAATCATTATTATCTTCCGGTAATAGTTTCGGACACAGAAAAAATTGACTACCTGAATCATATTATCAATGTTGACAGCGAGGTAAAATTTATTGAGCAACTGGAAGAATACCTTACTAAACCGGACAATGTGTTTAGGCAATTTGACTGGTGGATGTTTTCAAAACTTGACCAAACTCTAGACGAGGTTTTAATTCCTTATTACAATCCAAAGGAAAATAATATTGCCAATTTCAAACCCGACTTCATTTTTTGGATGCAAAAAAACCAACAATATTTAATTTTATTCGTTGATCCCAAAGGGACAGAACACGCAGACGGATATAGAAAAATTGACGGTTATTCAAAGATATTTGAAATTGGCGAACAAAAAGAAAGCAAAAAATTTTCATATAATGGATTGACCATAAATACAAAACTTTTATTGAAGCCACGACGAGGGATTGCTGAAGTTTTGGAAAATTACAGAAAATACTGGTTTGACAATTTTGCTGATTTTGCGGACAAAATCAGTTAATTTACAAACGGCGGTAAAAAACAAGGACGGATTTCTGTCCATTAAGGCAGAAATTGTTGTTCAAAAAAGGTTCGCGCTTTGTTCAGTAATTGCGACCAATTTTAAAGACTACAAAATAAATCTTAATAAATTGACAACAAGGTTAGGAGCTTTGACTAACCGCTTTTTTTTA
>CALMWW010000045.1 GCA_937870835.1 uncultured bacterium | reverse complement strand
TTTGGCTTTTGCAAAAGACTACGTTAATGTTTCTCAACTTAAAAAAGTAAATCCTTATGAATACGTAAAATATTATTCAAAAGATGAAGATATTAAGAAACATCTAGAGGACATTAGAAGAGAATCACCTAATCTTTCGCCCGAACAAGAAAAACAGGAACTTTATAATCGTCTTTTAATTGATTATGCCTCAACGACCTCGCCTGAAAAACTAGCAGAAGGAAGATGGCAAGAGATTTTTGATTATATAAAAAATAGTCAAGAAAATGAAAAATTAGGAAATGACAAATTGATTGAAGTCTTGAATAAACTTGTCAAAAATTTAACCCCTGAGGCAATGGCTGCAATCGCCCGCTCAATGGAAACTAACCAACAATATACTTTTATTGAAAATGTTAAAAAAGCGGTAGAACCAGAAGCCAGCGCCGTCGGTAAAAGCGCGAGGGATTATCTTTTAGAAAATAAAGGTTATGGCTCTTTGCGTTACTTCCAAGGTACCCTAGGAAGAGTTCCAACAGAACCAAAAGAAGAAAGTTATTCCGATGGATACAAATTACATAAAGTTGATAAAGACAAAGGAATTTGGCTTCCTCCTTCAAATCCTCCAAAAGGAGGATAACAATTTTAAATTATGGCAAATTTTGACCCCAAACAATTCATTGAGGAATTTAATAAACTACCAGCACCCTTAAAAGATATCTTGTCTTCCTCTTTGCTTGGCAAAACAATCGAAGATGCCTTAAGTTTGGCTAATATCTCAAATGAAAGATATAATGATTTAATGGATATAACCTCTGAAGTATTGATGCTTCATCTTCCTCCTCAATCTTTTAAAGATAATTTAATTTCAAAATATCAATTTAAAGAAACTGAGGCACAAATCATTAACCAAGTTATTCAAAACAAAATTTTTCAGCCTTTAATGCCCCTGCTAAAGCAAGGACCAACTCCTTTAGGACTAACTCCTCAAGAAAAAATTGTTTCTTCTTTTGAAAAAACAGTAAAAAAAATTTCTTCTTTTCCCAAAAAAATTCAATTTCCGAAAATCCCTAATATTTTATCTGAACAAAGCAAAACTGAAACTTTAGAAACAAAAAAAGAACCAAAAAGTCAAACTATTCCTCAGATAATTCCTGAACAAAACACAACACCTTTTTTAAAAATTCCTCAAAAGCAAGAAACGCCGTTAACTTCTCTTAAAAAACCCCTAACCGAACCATTGATAAAATCTGTTCCCCAACCATTAGAAAAATCTCTTCCAAATGAGGAAAAAACAAAAATTAAAAAAAGAGAAATTGAAGAAATTAAGAATCTTCAAAAAGAAATTCCTGAA
>CALMWW010000044.1 GCA_937870835.1 uncultured bacterium | reverse complement strand
GAACGCCACATTTGCAATGTGGAGGTCACCGGTTCGAGCCCGGTCGGGTCCACCATTCTGAATTTGAAGAAAGATTGACCTCGCCCGCGCCAAAGGCGCGGGCTCGGGCTGGTATTTCCGCCAAGTCCCGCCAAGGCATTTTGAATTCCGCCGAGAGCATTCCCGCCGCTACGCGGCGGTTCGAGCCGATGTCTGCAAGAAAATCTTTCATCCCCGAAAGATTTTCTT
Source organism: uncultured bacterium (assembly GCA_937870835.1). GTDB lineage: Bacteria > Patescibacteriota > Minisyncoccia > Minisyncoccales > Minisyncoccaceae > UBA6220. Next base: position 1,623 of record CALMWW010000044.1, on the reverse strand, counting down.
GCTTAATGAGATTTCCGGCTTGGTTAGCTTCAATAATCCAGTTTCGCATAAGTTCGAGTCAATGATTGCCTTTGCGTTCAAAATCACTCAACTTCTCCTCCAATGTTCGTTTTTCCGCCGTCAGCGCGTTCTTGCGCTCCAAATACTCGCCAAGTTCCAGTGCTTCGTTTAGGTAAGCATCTGTGAGGCGGGAGAGACGAGCTGAAACGGCGGAGATATCGTTTTTGAGATTTTGAACGAAAAGGTCTGATGAGTGGCGAACATCAGCATTTTCACTTTCCAATTTCTTGAGATATGCGTCCCGCCACTCGTCAGGCAAAGAAACTTTTTGAACCATATCTTGCACTTGTCGCGTCAATTCTTCTTCCCGCAAAAAGCGAGTTTGTGAACATTTTTGAGTGCGGCTTTTGAAAGTGCAGTGGTAGTAGTGATAGACCAGCCCACTTTTCTTTATTTTCCGTTCAGCAGTTATCGCGTAGCCGCACTCACCGCATACCGCGAATCCTTTATACAGCAAACCTTTCTCTCCTCGCTTTTTGCGGGGCTTTCCATTGGTCACAAGTGCTTCTTGGATTTTGTCAAAAAGTTTCTTTGAAATCATTGTCTTATGCGAACCTTGATGTACCTCGCCTCGGTACTGGAAATGTCCGTAGTAAAAAGGATTTTTCAAAATATGTTCAACCGAGGCGAGGACAAGCGGTTTCCCGCTCCGTGCGCCAACCAAGCCAAGAGAAAACATTTTGCGCTGAATACTGGTGAGCGTGTATTGTCCCGTAGCAAAAGCCCCCAAACATTCTTTCACTTTGTTAAAAGTTTTCTTGTCTGGCTCAATCGTCCGCAAACGAGGTTCGTTGAAATATCCCAAAGGGGCTTTTGCCGACAATTCACCACGGCGTATTTTTTGCCGAATACCGCGCAAAATGTTTTCTCTTAAATTGTCGGTGTAATATTTTGCTTGTCCGAAAGCGACACTCAACATAAATTTTCCTTGTGGTGTCGCTTCGAACCAAAATGTCGGGAATTTTAGCGCAACAATTTTTAAAGTGTCCACGAAATATATGACCTTGCCACCATCAATGCTATTTCTTGCTAAACGGTCGGGATTCCACGCTAAAATTCCCGAGGCAGAACCTTTTTCAATTTCGCCAAGCATTTCGTTAAATACTTCGCGACCGGGTTCTTTCGCTGTTTTACTCTCGTAATACTCCTTAACCACAAAAAGAGAGTTTTGCTTGGCGAATTCCCGAAGCTCCGTTAGTTGCACCTCAATACTCAAAACTTGGCGTTCTTCGTCCTCGCTCGATTTTCTGCAATATATAAAATATTTGATCATAGCTTCGGGAATTAAATTGATAAAAGGTTTTGCATTACACCGACAATTTGTAATCTCATTATACATTGGCTCATGTGCCTTTGGTACATCTCAAATTTCATTTGAGGAACCGCCGCGTAGCGGCGGGAATGCTCTCGGCGGAATTCAAAATGCCTTGGCGGGACTTGGCGGAAATACCAGCCCGAGCCCGCGCCTTTGGCGCGGGCGAGGTCAATCTTTCTTCAAATTCAGAAGTGTGGTCATTATACCAAAAAGTTCGGACTCATTTCCAGCAGAATCCTAATGACGAA
>CALMWW010000043.1 GCA_937870835.1 uncultured bacterium | reverse complement strand
AAAAAAGCCATAAGCCACGCAAAGCATTTTTAAGTGCATCCTGCTGAAAGTCAAAGAGTGTTTTGTCTTTTGAAAACCGGCTAAAGTCAAACCCTTGCCACTTTACCGGCAAGTTTTCAAAAGAAATATCCTCTATGATATTTTGGAGATATAATTTAGCCATATTATTCCCACCAAATTAAGGGTTTTATTAATTTATAATCCAAATCTTTTGTGTTTATCTTTGCTCCGTCTTCGAATTCCACTTCATCGTCATTGATTTTCTTAATCCATTTGCCAGTTAAATTAGACAATGTTTCGGCAATATCAATGTTCGGATAAAGTTTTGTTAAATCAACTTTGACTTTGTTGTTCTCATAATCAATCTCCAGGTATTCAAGCATTTTCTCGTCTTTCATAAAAACATATTCCTCATAAGGAGATCTGCCAGGCACTTGGAACAAATCATCATCTGCGTATTTGCAATTCGCTAATGCTTCTTCATATTGCTCAAGTTCGTAATATTTGAAAAACCCACCACCTTGCCAGTTAATATTCCTTGATAATTGCGGATGCCGGGGATGTCCGAATACTTTGAAAATTTGATCTCCCGACGATACTATTTTCATTCTTCCCAATATTCCTATCTTTTTTTCGCCATTATCTTCATAAAATGTATTAAAATGTTCCCCCATATCAACTCCAAGCCAGCGTCTATTGAGTTTATGAGCTACAGCAAGAGATGTACCAATTCCAGCAAAATAATCCATAACAAAATCGCGTTCTTTTGTTGATGTCTGAATCATTCGACGCAGCAAATGTTCTGGTTTCTGCGTTTTAAAGAAAAACGATTCGTTATTTCCTACTTGTGTGAAGAGAAAGGAATAAATATCCGCCCAAACCATACCAACAGGGTGTTTCTTGTTTTCTGTCTCTATGTATTCTCTGACAAAACTTTTATTCCATTTTTCGATATAATATTTATCCTTTTCTTCGTCATATAATAAATCAAGCCAACCAATTTTCAAGCGATCTTTTTCTTCTTTTTCTAAAATCACAAAAACTTTCGTAAAGAAATTATTTTCATCGCTTTTTGCAAAATGGAGTATATAATTTATGTTTTGTACCCAATTGTTTTTGCCCGGTTTAAAACCGGTAATGCCAGAGGTATCCCAAGCAATTTCTGCTTTAAAGTTTTTATCCCCAAAAATGTCATTAAAAAGTACGCGACTATAATAATATGCATATCTATCTATGTGGTAGAAAAAATTTCCTTCTTTTCTTAGAAAGTTATGTCCTTGACTAATGCGGTCATACATTAACGAAAGCCAGCTACTATCCTGAAATCTATCAACATAAGGGAAATCTTCTCCCGTATTAAATGGCGGATCAATGTAAATCGTCTGCACTTTTTCTTTGAATTTCGGCAGTATTGTATTTAATGCCTGATAGTTTTCGCTCTTTATCAGCCAACCGTCTAGGGATTTGTCCAAATCCTCAAACTGGCTCAAAATCTCAAGCTCTAAATCCTTAAAATACTTTGTATCAATCGGCAGGTGCTCATATTTATTGGATAAATGCTCTCCGGTTAAATCAGTTTCAAAAATATCTTTTATCGTAAATTCCTTATCTACTATACCTAATTCCTGCCATTCTTTTATTTGGCCTTTTATGCCTTCGGCTTCGAGGATTTTTTTAATTAAGGAATATGAATTCCCGTTTTCACGGTAATGACAGGCGGAGAGAATTCTATCCAGTGTAATCACATAATTTGAATTTTTGACAAACTTCGGCTTGTTCCAGATTTTTACCAGCTCATCTTCAAACTGCG
>CALMWW010000042.1 GCA_937870835.1 uncultured bacterium | reverse complement strand
ATCAGATTGAATCCTCGCATTTTTAGCCGCATTTTGAGAACCACTCATTGATATAATCACCAAACCAGCTAAGATACCGATGATGGCAATGACGACTAACAACTCAATTAAAGTAAAACCTTGTTTTGATTTCATAATTTTTTATTTTTATTATTAATATTTATTATTTTTTTATTTATTATTTTTATATATTATAAGATGTCTTTTTATTTATTGCAAGTATTCTATCAATAAAAATTTTTCTCGTCAAGTTTTTATTAAGTAGTGGGTAAAGTAGTACTAATTTGATAAACTGGCAACAAAACCGACGCCACCAAAAATCCCACCATAATTGCCAAAAAAATAATCATTACTGGCTGAATAATACTACTTAAAGATTCAACAAAAGTTTCTGTTTCTCTTTTATAAAATCTAACTACATTTAATAAAGATGTCTCCAGCTGGCCCGTTTTTTCGCCGACACTAGCCATTTGCACAAATAAGGGAGTAAATTCTTTTTCATAGTTTGAAAAAGCAAGATAAATTCCTTCTCCTTTAACTACTTTTTTCCTAACATCTAAAATAAGGCGGCGATAGACATTATTACCAATTAAATCAGCTACTATTTCTAAAGCGTCCGCAATAGGAATTCCCGCGGATATTAAAGTAGATAAATTTTCAGCAAAACGCATTATATAGGTATTTCTCAAAAAATTGCCAAAAATAGGAATTTTTAAAATAAAAGAATCTATTACATCTTTTCCTTCTTTGGTACGGGGGTAATATATTAAAAATGCTACTAACCCAGCTACAACTGCCATAATAATATACCACTGATTTCTTAAAAAATTTGAAATAGCGATAATGACTTGGGTTGTCCATGGCAAGCTTTGTCCAGTAGAACTAATAACATCAATTAATCCTGGAATAACATATATCATGATCACAATAAAGATTGCAATAAAGACTACAAAAATTACAATAGGATAAGTTAAGGCGCCCATTGTTTTAGAACGAATATAATATTCACTCTCTAAGTGGTCAGCCACTCGTTCCAAAACTTTTGGCAAATCACCGGAAACCTCAGCTGATTTAACCATATTAACATAAAAAGTAGAAAAAATTTCTGGATATTTAGCAAATGCCCTTGAAAGTAAAGTTCCTCCTCTAACATCCGCAGCTACTTTGGCCAATCTCGTTTTCATCTTTTGATTATTAGTTTGACTCGCCAAAGCGTCTAAGGCTTCGGCAGGAGGAACATTAGCGTCTATCATAATTGCTAATTGCCTTGAAAACATTACAATGTCTTTTTGAGAAATCCTATTAAAAAAAGAAAAATTAATCTCTCCTTGGAAAGTCCCTTTGGCTGATTTTTCTTCTAAATAAGTTGGGTAAAGATTCTTGGCACTTAAAGCATCTAAAACCTCGTCCCGATTAGCGGCTTCAATTGTCCCCTTGATTTGTCGACCCTCAAAATCTCTAGCTTGATAAGTATATTTCATAAATATGTTATTGCGAAATTAATTTTTTTAATTCTTTAATATTAGAAGAATAATTAAGCGCATTCTCAACACTTACTAATTGCTTCCTTACTAATTCGGCCAAAGACCGATTTAATGATATCATTCCCATATCTGAAGAAGTATCAATAACTAATGATAATTCATGAATTTTGTTTTCTCTAATTAAATTAGCAACTGCTGGCGTATTAAACATTATTTCACAAGCTGGCACTACCCCACCATCTATGGCTGGAATTAATCGTTGTGATACAATGCCTAACAGTGAACTGCTTAACTGGGCCCGAATTTGATTTTGCTGTTCTCCTCCAAAAGCATCTACAATACGATTAATTGTTTGGGCTGCGGAATTAGTATGTAAAGTAGCAAAAACCAAGTGTCCTGTTTCAGCAGCAGTAATCGCGGTGGCAATTGTTTCTGGATCTCTCATTTCGCCCACCATAATTACATCTGGGTCCTCCCGAAAAGTTGATTTGAGCGCCCGGGCAAAAGAAAGCGTATCTGAATTCATTTCGCGTTGACTAATAACTGATTTATCATCCTTAAAAACATATTCTATTGGATCTTCAATGGTAATAATATTACAAGCCCTCGTCTTATTAATCTCATCAATGATAGCTGCTAAGGTTGTGCTTTTTCCATGACTCGCTGGACCAGTAATCAGGACAAAACCCTGCAAAGCTTTGGTAAACCTATAAATCTGCATTGGTAGGCCTAATGAGTCTATCCCCCTAACGCTACTCGGCACAGCCCGCAAAGCGGCTGCCAATGTTCCTAACTGATAATATATATTTACCCTAAAACGTCCAATTCCTTCTAAATTATAAGAAAAATCTACTTCTTTTTCAATTAATAATTTTTCTTTTTGAGCTTCGTTAGTTAAAGTAAAACAAATTCCAGCAGCGTCTTCGGCTAATAAAGTTTTGTCTTTTGGCAAAGACATCAAATTTCTATTAATCCTGAAAATCGGCGGATGACCGGCTATAATATGCACATCCGAAGCTTTCTTCTCTATGGCTAAATATAAAAGTTGCTGAAGGTAATTAAAGTATTCCATTATATTAATCTGTCACACTTAATGCTTCTTCTAAACTTGTTTCACCAGCTAAAACTTTTAAAATCCCATCTTGTTTCATTGTAAGCATGCCTTGTCTTTTAGCTTCTTCGGCAATTTTCAATTCGGTTGGCTCTTTAATAATAACTTGTTCTAATTCTGGTGTCATTTTTAATATCTCAAAAAGTCCAATACGTCCTTTTTCGCCCTTCATATTACATTTAGGACATCCCACTGGCTTATAAATATATAAATCATTGATATCAATTTCTTTTTTAACTGTCTCGGGCATATCGGCCAATTCCTTTAAAATCATTTTTTCTACTTCTTTGGCCGGTTTTATTTTTTCTTTACAATAGGGGCATAAACGCAAAACTAAACGTTGAGCAAGGGTAATGTTTAAAGTAGCCGGTAAAAGAAAAGGCTTGACCTGCATATCAATCAAACGAGGGATTACTCCAATGGCATTATTGGTATGTAGAGTTGAAAGAACAATATGACCAGTCAATGCAGATTGAACTGCCAAAGCAGCTGACTCTTCATCTCTCATTTCGCCTACCATAATTATATCTGGGTCTTGTCTTACAATTGACCTTAATCCTGAAGCAAAATCATAACCAATTTCAGGACGAACTTGAGATTGATTTACTCCCGGAATAAAATACTCAATCGGGTCTTCTAAGGTCACTACATTATATTCGGGATTATTTAATTCACGCAAAATTGAATAAAGTGTCGTTGTTTTCCCAGAGCCAGTTGGTCCAGTAGCTAAAATCATTCCAAAGGGTTTACTAATTGCCTCTTTTAATATTTCAATATTTGAAGGACTCATTCCAATTTCTTCATAATTCTTTAATCCTTCTGTAGCGTCCAAAACCCTAATCACAACCTTTTCACCTAATTTAGTAGGAAAACTGGAAACCCTAAAATCAACATCTCTATTGTCAATTCTTGTTGAAAAACGTCCATCTTGCGGTATTCTTGTCTCATCAATTCTCATATTGCTTAAAATTTTAATCCTTGCCACAATAGAAGGATGAATATGAATAGGCAAAAAAAGCGATGAATATAAAATGCCATCCATTCGAAAACGAACTCGTAATTGCTTTTCTTCTGGCTCGATGTGAATATCTGAGGCTCGGCCGTCCACAGCGTGCCTTAAAATAACCCCTACCATTTTAATAATTGGCGCTTCGTCTAATATTATTTCAGTTTTTTTATTTGGCTTTGCGAACATTCCTTCATCTACCTTTTCCGAACCAATTTCTGCTTCTAATTCAGTAAGGGCTCTACCCACTTCTTCTTCGGTGCTACGATATTGTTTAATTAAGGTTTCAAATTGATGAGGGCTAATTAAATAAAATTCTACTTGATAATTTTGCTTACGGGCTAAAAAAGTCATAGCCTCTTTAGCTTTAATATCATCTGGGTTAACTAAACCTATTTTTAAGACACCCTCTTTAAGGTCTAAAGGAATAATTTTATAAAATTGAGCTGATTCTTTGGGCACCAAAGAAAGAACCTCAATAGGAATTATTTGGTCTGAACTTTCTTCATATTCATAAAGAGGCAAATCATAAATTTCTGACTTTAATTTATTTAATTCATCTTCGCTTAAAATTTTTTTAATTAATAAAAAATCTTCCTCGCTTATACCGGAAGTGTCCTGTTGAAGCTCTTTCTGAAGTTCAATGGCTTGCTCTTCAGAAATTATTTTTTTCTCAACTAATTTTTCTATTAACATATTAAAATTAAATAAGAAATTGGAAAAGTCAAAACATTATATACCTTTATTTTGTCTTTATCTTGTGTTTATTTTGTATTTTCGCCTGTATTTGTGTCTAAGCTTGCCTTAATACTGGAAGTATTTATATTTATAATAGAAGAGGATCGCATACCAGCGGGTGGTAAAAATGGATTTATTCTTCCCGGAACTACCTCTGTCCCCGTGGCCTCTCTAAAGGCAGGGTAATCTGGCATTGCCTCCAATAATTGCAACTCTTGATTAGATGTTAAAAAATAAAAATCAATATTGATTGGCTTTAGTTCTTCCACGGTAGGTACATTTAAATTAATCGCCAAGGAAGCAGGACTCTTTTTGCGATACAAAAATACTGCCACCGCAATTATAACTATCAACAAAATTATTAATAAAATTGGTTTGGTGGGCTGGGTTTCTTTAACCTCTTCTAAATTATTTAAATTGTCCATAATATTTAATAAATTTATTTAATTAATATGAATAAATATCAGCGGATATTAAAAATTTAGTAATAGCTGAACCTCCTTCAAAGCTGATTGTCTTAACTGAAATTAAATAAGCTTGTGTTTCCATAATAGTTAATAATTGTTTCAATTGTTCATATGTACCAGCCACTTCAAGGTTAACGGTAGTAGTTTTAATTGAGCTTACGGAAGCAGAAGCAGAATTTTCGGTCGTTTGACTCGTGGAAGTGGCAAGAGGAGTTTTATGAATAGTATTATCTTTATTAGCTGAATTTGTTTTATCAGCGCTATTAATTGCCACTGGAGAAGATGTTGAAAAATCCAAAGAGACTAATCTCATTCCACTTCTTGTAACGAGATCCTTAAAAAAAACTTCCATCTTAAAAAGATAAAACGGATCTGAAGAAAAATTGGGTTCTATCTTCTTTTTTATTGAATTCCAATTGGCAGTTTCCAAATTTTTAACCACCTCGGCAATGGCTTTGTTGCGGCTTTCGCTTTGAGTTAATTGGTCATATAGAATTTGAATATTTTGTTCTCCTTGTTTTATTTTTTGATATTGAGGCATATCTAAAAAATAAATCACTGCTCCAGATGCTATTAATAAAATTAAAGAAACTATTAATGAAGAAGAAGTTTTTTGTTCCATTGTTTTTTTATTTTAATATTTCTGGTCTTATTACTAAAAGAAGCGAAAAGGTAATGCCGCCTGTTTCACCCTTAGCGATATTAAATAACTCATAACGTTCTAAGCTCGGTTGTCTTTTTAAGATAGCAATCTGCTGAATAAGGGGCTGAAAATCATCAACTACACCGGTTAGGTTTACGGTTCGATTAGCCGTGTCAATGTTTAAACTAGTAAAATAAACTTGCGGATGAACCCATCCCTCAAACATTAAAAAAAATTTAGAAGTCTTGGGTCGACCACCTAAAAGCATTTTATAATCATTAATTTCTTTTTCAATTTGACGTAAATCATTTTCTGAATAGCCAGTACTAATATCTTTTTGCTGAGCAATAGCTACATTTAATTTATTTATCTCAGTAGCCTGTTTTTTAGTCACGCCAAAATAAAAATATAAGTAAAGACCCACTACTACAACTAAAATTAAAATAGCTAACCACTTAATTATTTTGACAACCCCAGAAAAATCTTTTTGATTGTTTGAATTTATTTCAATGGCCATTTATTTTTTTATTATAATTTTTTAATTACAAATTTATTATATAACACTCTTATTTAACTTGCAAGCAAAAACCTAAACTTCGTAATTTTTAAGAGCTTCTCCAAGCGCAATAGGAAAAGTTAAATTTAATTCCGCCACTTTTTTATTTAATAAGGGCGGGAAAACCACATTATTGAAAGGGGTGCCCAAAGAAACCTCTAATCCAAAAAAATCATCTTCATCAAATACGCTTCTAAAATATTCTGCAATACCCTTGGTTTGAGCTGTTCCGCCAACTAAAATAATTCTTTGAATTTTAGTGCGTTCTAAATTTTGATAATCAATAATAACTTTTTTAATTTTTTTAATAATAGCGCTAATTACAGGAGCTAAAATTTGCGCTACATCATCTCTTTCTATGTTAATAAGCCCATTCTCTTTTTTTATCTCTTCTGCTTCTTTTATTTCTATTCCTAAATCCTCAGCTAATCTTTGAGTTAAATCTTTGCCGGCTATATCAAAACTATAACTTGTTTTTACAAAATTATTATCCGTAATGGCAACAATTGTGCTTTGGTAACCAATATCTACTAAACAACTCGGCGGGTCGCTCGGTTTAATTAAACTTCTCCTTAGTCCCCATGCTTCAGATTCTAATGCCTTTAACTCTAAACCAACGTTACTCGCAATAATTTTATATTGATTAATAGTTGTTTTAGAAATGGCCATTAATAAAATTTTATTATTTTGTTTCGTTGGGTCTTTGCTCATACATTGCCAATCCAAAACTACCTCTGCGGCTGGCAAAGGAATGTGTTTTCGGGCCTCAAATCCAATAGCGTTTCCTAATTCTTTTTTACTCATGGGGGGCAATTCAAAACTTACAAAAAATGTAGAAAAATCGGGCAAAGAAAAATTTGCTTTTTTAGCTTTAATACCGGTCTCATTAAAAATAGTTTTGAGGGCTTGAGAGATGGTATCTATGGAGGGAGCAAGTGTATTTTGGTCAAAATTTCGAAAGGATTGATTTGTAGCAATATCTAAATTTAACTCGCCATAATTTTTTAATTCTGGATACCCTTTCTTTCCTATAAGCTCTACCACCCGGACTGATTTTGTCCCAATATCTATGCCTAATATATTTTGTTTTTGCTGATTATTTAAAAACATATTAATATTTATAAAAGTATAACATCTTAGTATAATATTGGCAAGAAAATGAATATAACTAATCTTAAAAATTTATTGTTAGATATTTTTTTCCCAAAAAAATGCTTGAACTGCGGACGAGAAGAAATTTTCTTCTGCGAAGATTGTTTGTCTCTAATAGAAATCAATCCCTTTAAATATTGCCTTTGCAACCAACCTCAAAAAATTATCACCCCCAAACAATGCCCACGCTGCCGTTCTAAAAAATTAGATGGCTTGTTTGCAGCAACAAACTTTAATCAACCTCAAGTTAAAAAATTAATTTATTCTTTTAAGTATAAGCCTCAAATAAAAGAACTAAATATTTATTTGGCTTATTTAATTTTAACACATTTATATTTAATTGCAAAATATTTTCCACCGAATTCCCTGTTAATCCCTGTTCCATTGTTCATTAAGAAACAGAAGCGGCGCGGATTTAATCAAGCAGAAGAGATTGGAAAAATAATCTCAGAAAAAATTTATATTCCGCTTAAGGTTGATAATCTTATTAGAATTAAAAATACTGACTCTCAAACTAAACTAAACAAAAAACAAAGAATAGAAAATATTAAAAATGCATTTATAATTAAAGATAAAGATGCCATTAAAGGAAAAATTATTTTTTTGATAGATGATGTTTATACTACCGGCGCGACAATGGAAGAGTGCGCCAAGGTCTTAAAAAAAGCAGGGGCCCGCGAGGTCTGGGGGCTTGTTGCCGCACGTGAAATCATTTAATATCTTAAACTTTATTAGCCAATCTCTCCTACTACATAAAACTAAAATTATTTAATGCGGTGTTTTGGGGACGAAGTTCAAACATTTTTGAGTAAAATCCGCTTGCGGATTTTGAATAATCCCACCCAGAGTTTCAGAATTATTACACCCCCCCCTTTAATAGGCAAAACATAAAAAATTTCTTAACATTTTTTAATCGCCCCCTCGCAAAATTTTTTCAATTAAGGAAACAATTTTGCGGATTTTATTTGTTTAAGTAGGAATAAGTCGCTTATTATACCAAGT
>CALMWW010000041.1 GCA_937870835.1 uncultured bacterium | reverse complement strand
TTGCGCAAAGAGGGCTACGAAAAACTTTTGCCGCCTTTTGTGCCGGAACTGCGGGAGCGTGTTGCCGAATGGCGAACAAATAATTATGAAGGGGCGAGCGAAACTTCAAAATCCCTTTTGAATTGGTGGTTTAAAGAACCGCACACGATTTTTGCCAAAGACGGCACGGCAATTCCGTTTCAGTATTACTACGCTCAAAGAGAAGCGGTAGAAACGATTATTTGGCTTTACGATGTTGAAAAAGTCGTTGGTAAATACGATTTGATCAAATTTGATAAATTGGGTCGGGTAAGCCCGAATATGTTTACCGAGGATTGGCTCCGCTTTGTGATTAAAATGGCAACCGGTAGCGGAAAAACAAAAGTGATGAGTTTGCTTTTGGCTTGGTCGTATTTTCACAAGCTCTACGAGGAAAATTCGGAACTGGCCAAAAACTTTTTACTTATTACTCCAAACATTATTGTTTTGGATAGAATTAAAACCGATTTTGAAGGATTGAAAATATTTTACGAAGACCCGATTTTGCCGGACAACGGCTATGGCGGTCAAAATTGGCAAGACGATTTTCAAATCAAACTACATTTGCAGGACGAAGTCGGCACAATTTCAAAATCGGGAAATATTTTTCTTACCAACATCCACAGAGTTTATGAAGGCAGTATCGACGAAGCGAGTTTTGAAGATGAAGACACATCGGATTATTTTTTGGGAAGTAAAGTTGTCGGCAAAACCAACGATTCAAAAATTGATTTAGGCGAAATAGTCCGCGATGTTGACGAACTAATGGTTATCAACGACGAAGCTCACCATATCCACGATCCGAAAATGGCGTGGTTTAAATCTATTGAAGATATTCATAATCAATTACTGCAAAAAGGCAAAAAATTGGCTCTGCAAATTGATGTTACGGCAACGCCAAAAAATAATCGCGGGGAAATTTTTGTGCAAACCGTTTCTGATTATCCTTTGGTTGAAGCGATACATCAAGGCGTGGTAAAAAATCCGGTTTTACCCGATTCCGCCAGCCGAGCGAAACTACAAGAAAAACAAAGCTCCATATTTTCCGAAAAATACGAAGATTATATCCGATTAGGAGTTGAAGAATGGGAAAAGACATACAAGGAACTTGAACCGACCGGCAAAAAATCGATTCTTTTCATAATGACGGACGACACGAAAAATTGCG
>CALMWW010000040.1 GCA_937870835.1 uncultured bacterium | reverse complement strand
AATCTATTTTGAGTATAATTCATTTTATTATAAAAATCAAGGTTTTGTATAATGCTGTCGCAGCAATATGATAATTTCATAGTTGAGCAATTTAGAAATTTCATACCTGAACCTTTTGCTAGGGCATTATAGATAAAAAGTAAAAAGCATTGATAAGTGTGCCCCGTGGAGGACTCGCCCTTCGGTAATTTTCTGGTGAAAATTCCTCAGGGCCGGGCTCGGGCTCGTCAAGCCCTCCGCCTTCGAGTCCTTTTATTCATAACAGAAAAATATATCAGGCATTATAGATATGAAGTAAAAAGCATTGATAAGTGTGCCCCCGGCAGGACTCGAACCCGCACCGCTGGTTCCGAAGACCAGAACTCTATCCATTGAGCTACGGGGGCGCTTCTCAAAATTATAACTTTTTTGATAAAAAGTAAAGTAAGCTCCTCGCTCTATTTTTTCTTTTCTTTATTAATTTTTAAGCGGAGAGCCGGAACGCCATCTTGGTCAAACAAAAGGCGATTTTTAATTAGTTTTATTTTTTGGTTTCCTTTGCTTTGGAATATTTCTTGCCAAGGGCTTAACCGTTTTATAAAAATTGGGACTAGAGAAAATAAAATAAAGTATCCGGCTGGTTGCCAATTAAGTGGAGATAAGTTTCCAATACTTGGAGAAGCTAAACCTAAAAAGACGCCAAATATTAAAGATATAATTGTGCCAATTGAAGCAGTCCAAATAAGGGTAAAAAAAATACAAGGAATAATAGCGATGGCCGTAAAGATTGGTGAAAAAGCTGTTAAGACACCGATTAAGGTGGCTAATCCCCTTCCTCCTCGGCCGCCTACAAAAATAGACCAGTTATGTCCAACTATTGCAGTAACACCGCAAAATACCTGCACCATTGAAGCAAAGCCAAGTTTTTGAGCAAGATAAATTGTTAAAAATCCCTTCCCCACATCTAATAAAAAAGAGATAAGCCCCGGCAGTTTTCCTACATTTTTTACTACATTAGAAGAAGAGCTTTTTTTCCAGCCGAGTTCAAAAATATTTTTTTTAGCAAAAATTTTAGTAATTAAATAACTAAACGGGATAGAACCGAGAATGTAAGAAATAAAAAGTATTATAATAACATTAAGCCAATCTGCCATTGTTTATTTTTTGAGATAGGTCTTATTTTTTATATTTTTAATTTGTTCTTGTAGCCGGGTTTTATGTGCGATTAGAATAAAAAGCTGAGGTAAAGCTAAAATGAAAAATATTTTGCGGTTGAAACAATAAATTAGAATTAACCCCAAAACTTCTCCCCCCAGCCGGCCAATCATTTGATTATTAAAAGCGTTTTTAATTAATTTTTTATTCCAAGCATGGCCGGATAATATTTCCGCTATTATCATTCCTAACAAGGTCGCTATTCCCCACACTAAAAATAAGCGCCAATCTAAATAAATCAACATTCCCATAAAAGTAGCTGCTCCGCGACCGCCTTGAAATTTGAGATAAAGCGAATAATTATGTCCTAAAACTACAAACAAGGCCGCTGTTCCCAAAACAATTAAAGTATCGGGTTGGTAATCTGGTAAAGTTAAAAAATTTTGAGCAAGCCAAAGCATTACCGCCCCCTTCAAGCCATCTAAAAAAAAGACAGCGATAAAGGCGAGGACAGCGCTAATTTTATTTCCTTTTTTGAGTCCAATTCTTAAAGTATTAAGAGCGCCGATATTACCTGACCCAGTCTCACGCGGGTCTTGGTGAAAAAAAAGTTTATTAATAACAAAAGCAAAAGGGATTGAACCAATTAGATAAGCAATTAAAGCAATTAAAGAAAGAGACATATTTTATATTTTAGTTATATTTATCTTCTGCGTAACCTACTAGCAGAGTGCCGGGGCCAGTGTGGCAAGCGATAACTGGACCCATTATATTAATAAAATCTATTTTTATTTGAGGCCGTTCTTTTTGAATTAAATTTTTTAATTTTTCAGCCTCGGTTAAATTGTCAAAATGAGTAATAACAACCCGGATTTTTCCACCCTTTTGGATTATTTTATTAGTAGCGGCGTCTAATTGTTTGAAAAGGGCTTCAGCAGTATCTTTAGCTTGCATTTTAAAGTTAGCTGCTTTTACTACCCCATCAACAACTGATAAAACAGGCCTTAATCCAATTTTTTGGACCTGTTCCATCAATACAGCGAGGTTATGGCTTAGTCTTCCGCCAGCTTCTAACCAAAATGGGCTTTCTATCATTCCGAATAATTTTGCTTGGTCTTTTGATTCTTCTATGTTTTTAACAATTTCTTCAGCTGAAAATCCTTTCTCGTCCATTTCCGCGGCAATTAAAACCAAAAGAGCTTCCGCGCAGTCTACAGTATATGAATCAATAACAAAAATTTTCTTTTGAGTAATTTCGTCAAACATATTCTTTGCTTGGAGAGCTGAGTTATAAGTGCCTGATAATCCAGAACTAATGGTAATGGCAATAACAGAAGACGCTTTATTTAGGCCGTCTTCAAAAGCTTTTTTAAAGACACCTATAGATGGTTGAGAAGTTTTGGGAGTAGTTTTAATACCCATTTTTTTAGCGGTTCTCATCTTTTCGTAGAGAGCGTTGCCGGGAATTTTGTCTTGGTCATCCCAGTCAATTTTAAAATCTACTGATATAAAACCAAATTTTTTAATTAGTTCCGGAGGAAATGGAGCGCTTGTGTCTATAATTATTGCTGTATTTTTCATAAGAGTTAAAATTAATTTTTCTAATTTATATTATATCTTATTGTTCCCAGCCGAGCAATAATGTTCCCGGACCGACATGCCCGCCGATTGGGAAACATATTAAATTTGTATAAACTAATTCAAGATTATGCTGAGAATTTTTGATTAAATTTTTTAATTTTTCTAATTCAGTTGGATTATCAGCGTGAGTAATAGCTACCTTTATTTTTTGACCTGTTTTTCTAATTGATTTAGTTTGTTTCTCAAATTCTTCAAAAAGCGCGGCGGCAACACCATTCAGTGTTTTTTTGAAACCAAGAATGCTTAGTTTGCCGTCTTTTAAAGTAAACATTGGTTTAATATGACGAGCTTCAGCTTGATTGAGAGCAAAAGGAATAAAGCTGGGCAAGCGGCCGCTTGCTTCAATCCATTTTGGCTTATCATAAGTAGCTACTAACTTAAAATTAGCAATGTTTTTTTGTAAAAATTGAATAATTTCGTCAAATTTTAATTGAGCGTTTTGAACTAATTGAGCTGCCCTTAAAGTCATTAGTCCTTTGCTTGCGCTGCCTGCTAAAGTATCAAAAACATAAACTTGTTTTTGCGCTTCAGCTGGCAAAAACTTAACTGCTTGAAGCGCTGAATTATAAGCGCCGGAAAGCTTAGAACTAAAAGTAAAACATAGAATCTTTTCATAGTATTCTAATTTTTCGCGGAATACTTTCAGGAAATCATTAATAGAAGGTTGGGATGTTTTTATAAGTGAAGCTATCCCCTCTTTTTCCGCAGCCCTAATTTTTTGGTATACATCACCTGGAAATTGGGCTAAATTACCATAATCAATCTTAAAAGGAACAATAGAAATATTGTTATTGTTAATTAGATCCTCGGGCAAATCGCCCATATCGTCAGAGACTAAACCAATTGTCTTTTTGTTTTCATTTTTAGTTTTCATAATTTTATTATTTTATTTTATAATCCAGCCCATAAATAAGCTTTGCGGGCAAGCGTTAATACTTGTAACTGGATCAGTTAAACCGATAAAAGAGATTTCAGCTTTCTTGGTGGTTTTTAATTTAGCTTTTAATCTTTCTGCTTCTTCAGGGTTATCGCCGTGCGCAATTACTACCCTTAATCTTTGTCCAGCTGCTAAATTACGGCGAGTTAGACGCTCAATTTTTCTAAAAAGAATTTCTGCAAAATCTTTTGATTTTATTTTTTCTTTTGGGATAATTTGGCCATTTTTTGCTTCTATTAACAAATATTCCTTTTTTAGTTCTTTTTGTTGAGACTTTTCTTTTTTAAACCAAGTTCGGCTGTCAGGTTTGTCTTTCCACCATTGTGATCTTTCCAATATGCCCAAAAAATGGATATTGGGAATAGCCGCCTCTAATCGTTTGATTACTTCTTTAATTTTGCGTTGTTCTTGAATTAAATCCAAAGCTTCCAAAACCGCTAAAGATTGACCAGCGCTAATATGTTGGGAATTAATAACATAAACATTCTCTCTTTGTTCTAATGGCAATTGTTCTTTGGCTTTAAGGGCAGAAATGTAATTGTCAGACAATTTTGCACTGCTGACAATGCATATAACATTTTCAAACTTTTCTAATTGTTTTTTGTAAGATTCTAAGAAAAACTCCGGGGAAATTGATTTAATTGTTGGTTTAACATTAACACCCTTTTTCTTTGCCTCTTTGATTTTTTCACAAACATTTTCGCCGCTTAAGGTTTCTTCTTCGGGCCAATTTATTTTAAGAGGGATAACCTCAATATTATAATGTTGGATTATTTTTTGGGTAAGACCAGCGCGCTCATCAATAACAATGCCAATAGATGTATTTTTAAGGACTGATTCTGCACCCACAATCTCCATGGCCATATCTTGAATGCGTAAATTTTCCACTGCTCCCATTTTAGAAATTATATCGCGGACTTCGTAGGGCTCATCGGTATGGATATGAATTTTGGTGCGCTCACCTATTTGGACAATATCCAAACAATTTCCAATATATTTTAAGCGATTACGAATTTCTGATTCATTAACATCGGTGCGACGCATTAAAGCTACTACTTCAAATCGGTTAGATAGAATTTGCACATATTTGCGGGTTGCTGATTCTTCCTCCTCTTCTAAAGTTAAAGGTTTAATTGAGGCCGCGTCGGTTTGTTCGGCGAGCGTATCTAAAAATGTTTCTAAAACCATTAAAAAACCCAAACCGCCAGCATCAACTACGCCCGCCCTTTTTAAGAGTTCCATTTTTTCCGGAGTTTCTAAGAGGGCTTTATTGGCCGCCTTAAAAGCCTGACTAAATATTTTTAAGATATCTTTTTCGCGCTGAGCTTCATTTTGAAAAGTATCAGCAAAAGCCTTAATTACATCTAAAATAGTTCCCTCTTTGGGATTTTGGATGGCGCTTTTAGCGCGTTCATAACCCTTTTGAAAAGCTGAGCTTAAAATTTGAGCATCTATATTGTCAAGATTGCCTAAGGTTGGAATAAAGCCAGCTAAAAAGCCAGCATAAATAATACCGGTGTTGCCCTGAGCGGCTGTTAAAACTGCGTCCAAAACCGTGTTGCCAAATTCTTCCATTGATTCAAATTTTTTTTCTTCTAACGCGGTTTCCACCCCCCTTAGGGTGGCAGCTAAATTTGAGCCAGTGTCTTGGTCCGGCACTGGGAATACATTAATTTTGTTAACCTGTTCCTTATCTTTTTCCAATCTTTGGGCGGAAAAGATAAACATTTTTTGCAGTTCTTGATGGGTAATTTTTTCCATAGTTGAAAAAGGAAGCTGTTAAAACTTCCTTTTATATTTTATTTAATCTGATTTTTCCAATCTTCTAATAATTTTTTAGCTAAATCCTTGCCACCCAATCCAAATGCTAAACCAAAAGACAAAACCAAGAGAGCTACGATGCCAATAAAAATACTTAAAACTAAAGTCGGAACAATTTTTAGTTGGTAAAGTATAGAAAGGACAGCCAGAATCCAAGTCGCGCCAGCTAAGATATCGCCTAAAATTCCAGAATAAGTTATTTTTTGTTTTTCTAAACTGACTAAAACAATTTTTTTAGAAAAATTAGCGATATAAATAGCAAAGATAAAAATAACGATAGAGATTAAGATGTTAGGATAATAATTGATAATTGCCATTAAAATTGAATCGGCTTGCTCTAATCCGACAATATCAAAGAAAACCGTTAAGAAAAGCAAAATAAAAAGAATCTCAATTAAAACTCCAAAAACTTTAGCAATATCTAAGTCGTAGCGGTCTAAAAAAGTTTCCCAGCCGAGCGACTTAGCCATTTGGTTTAATCTAATTTTATTGAAAAGATTAATGGCAATTTTTTTAATTTTAAGCGAAATTAAATAGCCGAGGAACAAAATAAATAAACCCCAGAGCAGATTGGGAGCATTGTTTAAAATATATTGGGTGAAAGCATTAGTTAAATTTGTCATTTTTTGCTTTATTTTATTTATTTAGTTTATTATTTTTTAATTGGGCAGTTTTGTATGTTTTAGTTTAGGTTTTTTTAGCTTATCTTACCATTTAGCTTTATGCAAGCCTAAATTATACCCAATTCGGTTAAAGACAATATGAATTATAAAAGTTAAAACAAATAAAGTCAACCAAAATTTGGCGCCTAAATTCAAAGTTGGTTCTAAAAATAGGCAAGCGCCGAGTGCGTAATTAGTTTGGTCAAAAGGAATAAAAGGAAAGCCGGGTTTTAGTTTGAGTCGACGCTTTATAAAAGCAAAAAAGAGGTCTCCAAAAACAATGCCCGCTCCAAGCCGTAATCCAAAAAGAAAGCCATTGTACTGAGCATAAGAAGGAAAACCAATAGTTTCATAAATACCTAATTGATAATGAGAGTTTATGGTAAAAAGTAATTCTGTGAATATAGAGCAAGTTAAAAGTTCTGCCACAGCCCCGCGCCAAGTTTTATGGTTGCCTAATATTGGCATACCCCATAATTGTTTATTATTATCAATTGGTTGCGCCAAAAAATTAACTTTTTGAAGCAAGGGCGGCATAGCATTAGCAACATAAGCCGGGGCAAAAAAATATATTAACGAGCCAATATATTGAAGATAAGGCATACGATAAATATTTAAAATTTAATAATTTTAGTCTCCGTTCCCTCTCTTAGTCGTTTGATATTTTCTCGATGCGCCCACCAGACTATTATAACATAAATAAATCCCAATCCCACATACACCGGACAATAAGCATAAAATCTGGTTTTGTACCAAAATAAAAATGGAATAGCTAAAATAGCAATTAAATTAGTTAAACTCATATATTGTATACAAACAAGCAAAATCGCCCAAGCTATTAAGAAAATTAAAAAATATTTCCAGCCCAAAATCATAATCATTGAGGCAAATATAACAGTTATCCCCTTTCCGCCTTTGAAGTTTAACCAAACAGGAAAGATATGACCAAAAACAGGGGCGAGGCTAATTAAAGCCATTTGCCAACCAGGTTCAAAATACAAGCTTCCTATATATATAGGCAGGATAGCTTTGGCAATATCCAAAATAGCCACCACAATCCCCTGCTTAAAACCAACTGTCCGCATAACATTGGTTGCCCCAGTTGCACCACTCCCCTTTTTCCGAATATCAATATTTTTAGTTTTGCTAATAAGATAGCCGAATGGTATTGACCCGGCCAAATAGCCAAAAATTAATAATAAGATAAGTAATAATTGTTGATTCATTTGAAATTAAAATCTTCAATAGCGTTTTTATAATGTTTAAGATAAGCTTTTTTCTGATTTAAATCTAAGGTGATTATTATTATATCAATTTGTCGGGGCGTGGTCAAAGGCAGTTTATGTTTTTTAAGCCAATTTTCAGCAACTCGGATTAGCCGTTTCTTTTTAGGTGAATTGATTTTAGCTTCTAAAGGAACTAGAGGTCGGCCAATTTTAGTTTTAGATTTAACTTCAATAAAAACATAGATTTTCTTATAGCGAGCAATTATATCTATTTCACCTATTTTTTTATTTGTCAGGCGACTGGTAATATAAAAATTTCTATCCAAGATTTTGTAGTGATTTTTTTGAAGATATTTTAAGGCTACCATCTCCCCTATTTGCCCAATTTTAGTAGTTGAATTTTGAGACATAGGTTAAATTATATTTAAGATTATATCTCAAGCTGGACAAAATAGCAAAATATTTTTTGTCCACTAAGCTTTTTCCGGACATTTTAGTGGACAAATCTGTCCACTAAATTTGTCCACTAAAATGTCCACTTGTCCACTAAATGTCCACTAAGCTTTTTTAGTGGACAAATCTGTCCACTAAATTTGTCCACTAAAATGTCCAGAAAGAGCATTTTTATATATTAGAATAAAAAATAGATTATCTGTCAAGAGGAAAAACCCTATTTTTAGCCCTAAACCCGGTTTTAAGACCATCCCCTACGTATTATAAGGCCGAATGATGTGTCATTTTTGGGAAAACGATTTTCAAATGAATTTCATTTTTGCAAAAACAACACATCATTTAACATATTAATAAAAATTATTACCATATTTTAGCTCAAAATAAGCTATTATTAGCTTTAAATTTATCATTTAAGCTATAATTTAACTAATTTATTTTTCCTCAAAAGTGCCAAAAAGCTAATAAACATAAGGATTTTCGGTGTTCTATGTGAAAAATAAGTTAAAAAATTGGTAAAAATATCTAAAATAAACAAAATATTTAAAAATAACTAATAATATATATAATTTAGACAAATAAAGGCAAATTATCCTTATTTTTGGGTCTAAAGTCAGTTTTTACAACTTTATCTACCCTAAAAATGACTAATCATTTATCTTTTACCCTAAAATTACTCTTTTTAACCTAAAATTATGATTTTGTCATAAAAAGCTGATTATATATAATGTGCCTTTTTGGAGAAAATAATTTTCAAATAAATTTCATTTTCCTAAAAATGATACATCATTTAATCTATTTAAATTAACTATTTAATAAATAATTGCTTAAAATTCATTAAATATTAAATGATTTGTCATTTTTGGCCTACTCATTATCAAAAAAATAATGTTTTCGCCCCAAAAGGTAGATGATTTTATCTAATTTTAAGCCAAAAATCTACTTTTTTGAGTTCTACAAAGAACATTTTGCCTTTTTTGGCTTTTTTCAGCCCAAAATACCCTTAATCATAGATAATGTGCTATTTTTGGGAAAATTAAATTCATTTGAAAATCGTTTTCCCAAAAATGACACATCATTCGGCCTTATAATACGTAGGGGATGGTCTTAAAACCGGGTTTAGGGCTAAAAATAGGGTTTTTCCTCTTGACAGATAATCTATTTTTTATTCTAATATATAAAAATGCTCTTTCTGGACATTTTAGTGGACAAATTTAGTGGACAGATTTGTCCACTAAAAAAGCTTAGTGGACAGCTTAGTGGACAAGTTTTGTCCACTAAAACCCTTAGTGGACAAGTTTAGTGGACAGGTTTTGTCCACTAAAAAAGCTTAGTGGACATTGGTTCATTATTAAAAAATTAGTTTTTGAGATATTTTTTGCTTTTATTTTTTTGTTTTTAGATGGTTTGATCCTCTATTTTTGTAAAACAACTTTAAATTTTAGATTATTAAAGAAGGACTAAAAAAGAGATATTTCTATTAGGGTGGACCCGACGAGAATCGAACTCATAACGCTACTGTGTGAAAGTAGTATTTTACCATTAAACTACGGGTCCAATTATTATCAGAATGTTTTTATGTATTGTTTAAAGCAAGGAATTTTCTGGAGTTTTATTTTTATGTCTAAATTTTATTAAGAACAATAAAATAAACAAAAGAGATAGCGGAAAACGAACAAGGCAGGGAAGTCAAACCTAACAAGGCAGGAAAAACAAAAAGAGCAGGGCAGGGGTTTTATAAAAATTGAAAGATAGGATGAATAGGATAATAGAAATAGGCAGTCGGGAACAAAATATATAGAAAGAAACGGGAAGAAGCAAAAAAAGAAGAAAGAAAAACGAAAATAAAGAGGGGATTAGCAATAAAATTCAAATTGTTTTTAAAATCATTAACATTATGGATGTTTTCTAATGGTAGAATAACAAAAATTAGTATAAAAAACAAGCATTCTTAAACAGATTAAAAGGCAACCATGAATCTTGGTAAAAGAATATCTATTTTATCTACAAGATAGATAAGTTTGAGGGAAATAATTTTTATCCACAATTGACAATGATGGGGGAGGGGGTAATATTAATATCAACAATGTTAATATTAATGAATTAAGGTTAACATTAGTATTATTATAAAGATATATTTTAAAATTTAGTAATTATTGTGAACTCAGTTGCGAAACGACAAATTATTTTTTTAGCTCATTTAATTTATTAGCAATAATAATTTTTCACCGGCCATCAGCCGCGGTTTTTTTATGGTTTTTGAAATATTAAAAAAATTAAAAACAGAAAAGAGAAAAATGTTTAAAGATTAGTTTATATATCAATTGATATTTAGTTCTTTTAATAGTTCTTTTGCAAGTTATTTAGTTCTTTTTATAAGGCTTTAATGGGTTAGGTAATTCTCATTGAGCTGTTAAAAATGTTTAGGCACAAACCTAAATACTTTAAAATAGTTCCTTTAATTTATTTAATTGATTAGCTTAAGATAAATTATTTATTTAAGTTCTTTTTAATTAGTTTTTTGAATTATGTTTTAATAGAGCATTAATAAAAATACCTTATAATGTTCTATTAGATATAAAACTTTAAACTTTTAGCTTAATTAAGTTTTCAGTAAGAAAATAATTTAATATTAAATATAATAAAAATGGAAAAAAAGCACAAAATAATCATCGCTGTTGCGGTAGCTGTGATTTTACTCATTGGTCTTGGTGTTTGGGGATATGGCTATTGGCAAAAGAGCCAAGAAGCTCAACTTGGCTATCTTCAGTTTAATGATTTTATTAAACAGAGTAATAACAGCGAGGTTTATTATACTAATCAGAAGTTAGGTTTACAATTTAAAATTCCCGAAGGATGGACAGCCGGACCGAGCGTTATGGATAGTTTAGCTTTATTTAGTCCAGATTATACTGATTTTAAGGAAACTGACCCAACCAGAATGTTTCTTCCTAAAACTGGCTGTTGGATTGGAGTAAGCGCTAAAAAAACTGTAAACGATGACGCTGATTATGCCATAACTAAGGACCGTTTAGATCATCAAGATATTTTATCCACTCTTAATATGAAAAATGAAACCTATGATGTTGTAAGTGTAAGCGGTAAAACCATGTTAAGAAGAGATTTAATAGTAGATAGCAATAAGAATAATACTGGGAAGTTTTTAACTATAGAATTCGCTGAAAATAATAAATATTATCGTTTTGAAACTTATTTATTCGGCCAAGACCAAGAAAAATGCTCTCAAATCTTTGATGATTTTTTGAAAACGGTTTCTTTATATTAAAATGAATTTTTACAATTTAACTCGAAGGTTTTTCATAACCTTATTGTTGGCTGTTTTTTTAGTTATGCCTAAGTTGGCGCAAGCAGCTGATAGTGATTATCAGACTCTTTCTGAGGTTGAAACTAAAAAAATTATTCAATTAATACCTAAAGTACTATCCCAAAATTGGATATCTTATTCAGTCGATGCTTATTCTGACCCTACTCAAAAAACTATCTTATCATTCATAAGAACCTGTGTTCAGTTTGACCTTTGGAATTATTTTTTTGGAGAATTGCCGATTGACATAGCCATGACTATTTCCAAAGAAGCCATTAATTTAGCTCAGATTTTAGGTGGCGATAAGGCAATAAGTGAAACTATTGGCTATTTAGAAAATAAAAGCGTTGACCAAGCTGTTCAGACTGCTCTTGATTATTTATTTCAAAACCAAATTAAGGTTGCCTTTGGGTCAATGAGAGTGCAATACAAGACAACAAGCGGTCAAGTAGATACAAACTTACAATACATTATTGTCTATAAGCCCCAAAACAATCAGACTGGCGAATTAATTATGAGAATATATTCTCCTGCGGCTATTGAGCCTCCTGTTAGTCATGGTTCTTATGGATTGGCAGTGGGATTTATTAATGATATGCCTGCTGGCCAAAAGATACCTCCTTTTATTGCTGAAATTAGAGGAACAATGAAAGATACTAATTTTATTTATGATAGAATTTGGACCACAACACCAACAATTACTATTTCTCTTCCTAAAACCGTGCCGGATTTTAATTTAAGGCCTAAATCTTGGTTGGATAAATATGTCAAAGAGCCAATTTCTCAAGCTCTGCAAAACATTACTAATGCTTTTGATTTTTTCTTGCCTTCTAAGAGTCAAGTTACTGATTATATTACCACCGATGAAGATGAAAACACTAAAAGTATTAATGCTGAGATAAGCCAAATGGTTTCTAATCAAGCAAGTTCTACCAATCAATCAACCCAATCGTCTCCATCAAACCAATCAACCCAATCATCCCAATCATCTCCATCAAACTCATCTCCATCAAATTCATCTTCGCAAGCAACTTCTTCTCAAGGAGCAGCAAGTCAAAGTTCTAAACAAAATATCAGTTCTTCTCAAGCTCAAGCTCAAGCTCAAACCCAAACCCAACCCCAAACCCAACCTCAGCCTCAAACCCCAAGTCCAACCCAAAATTTATCTGCTCAATCCCCATCGCAACCTTCTAATAATTTAATAGCCGGGCTTACCGAAGCAGAAACGAGAGCTGCTTTAATTAGACTTTTAGAAGTATATCGTCAGCGCGTTTTCGGTTCAGTAGAGGCAGAGGAAGAGGACTTAACTGAAGAAGAGAATAATGAAGATAAGCAGGCGGATAGTCAAACTACTAACCAAACTCAATCTCAAACTCAAACTTCTTCAAATTCTAATTCAACCGCTTGCTCTATAGCCAACATCTCCTCATCTTCCAAACAAAACAAGGTTATTTTTAATGAAATTGCCTGGATGGGGGATAAGGTCAGCGCAAGTAATGAGTGGATTGAATTAAAAAATATTTCTAACCAAAAGATAAATTTAGCGGGTTGGAGTTTGGTCAATGCCAATCAAAAAATTAAGATTGTTTTTCAAAGTTCTCACGCCTTAAATTCGGGCGCCTTTTTATTATTAGAGAGAACAGACGATAATTCTGTTCCTAATATAACGGCTGATTTAATATATAATGGCGCCTTAGCTAATACAAACGAAACTCTTTATTTATTTAATAATAATTGTGAGTTAGAAGATATTGTTAAGGCCCAGCCAAATTGGCCAGCTGGCGATAATGAAACAAAGCGGACAATGGAGAGGGCTTTAAACAATTTAATTTGGTATACTTATGGCGCGAGCGATGAAGACGATATTTTAGGCACTCCCAAAGCAGAGAATAGCAATACCAATTGGTCTAAGCCCTTGCCGGGTGGAAGCGGAGGAACTAATAGCAGTTCTAATTCTAATAATACTAATAATACCAACAATACTAATAATACTAATAATGCCAATAATACTATTACTGCTTGTTCGCA
Source organism: uncultured bacterium (assembly GCA_937870835.1). GTDB lineage: Bacteria > Patescibacteriota > Minisyncoccia > Minisyncoccales > Minisyncoccaceae > UBA6220. The sequence continues at coordinate 2,372 of CALMWW010000040.1, read as the reverse complement.
AACCAATCTCAATAATCCAATACACGGCCCTGTTATTATTAATGAGGTTGCTTGGATGGGAACCAATGTAAGCGCTAATGACGAGTGGATTGAATTGAAAAATCTTAGTTCAGAAACAATCAATTTAAGCCAGTGGCAGTTATTAGACAAAGATGAGCAAATTAAAATTTATTTTAGCGCAGCTGACACCATTGCGCCGAATGGATTTTATTTATTAGAGCGGACTGACGACGAAAGCGTGCCTAATATTAAAGCTGACAAAATTTATACAGGCAGTTTAGGGGATAGCAATGAATCTTTAAGATTGTTTAATAATAATTGTAGTTTAATTGATGAAGCAGTAGCTGAAACTAATTGGCCTCAAGGAGATAAAACTCAAAAAAAGACAATGGAAAGAGCCGCTAATTTAGAATGGCAAACTTATGCTGATGCCTTGCCAGATGGTGTAAGCGGGTTAATGGGCACTCCCAAAAGAGAAAATAGCGTCCCTACTCAATTGCCAAATAATGAAAACAATAATAACGGACAAAATAATAACAATGGAAATAATGAAAACGGGGACAGCGAACAAGAACCGCTCGAGAATGATTTTTCTTCTCAAGCCATTGCGGATTTAGCGGTAAGCCCTAATAGCGAAGCCAAAAATTCAGCTGTTTTAATGTGGACACCCTTAGCTGAGGCTAGTAATTATGAAATTTTTTATAGCTTTGATAGTCCTGCTAATTGGCGCAACCTTAATGCTTATGAAGATATAGTTATTGGCGCGCCAGATAGCGACGGCAAAATTAAAGTAACCTTGTCTGACCTTTATTGGGATAGTAATTATTATTTTGCAGTTAAAGGAAAAAATAGCGAAGCCGCATATTCAGCTCTCAGCAATCCAGTTAATTTCCAGATTGCCAAGGCCCAGCACCAATATGCTTTTAATTATGGAGATTTTGGTCATTCCGGAAAAATTGTTAATACCGGACCTGTTACCCTAAACAACGTCATCACTCAAGGTCAAGTATTTGTTGCTGGCCAAAACGATTCTGCAGATGACGAAGCTTTTTACTCTCCGCCAGTAATAAATGAAAATGGCGAAGTTATTTTCAAAGGCATAATAGATGGGCGGGAAGGCATTCATTGCTTTACTAAATCAGGGGTTCAAAAATGGTATTTTGCTTCTGGAACTCGGGAAAGGGTGCCGCCAGCCCTTGGTTCAGATGGGACAATATATGTAGTAGAAGGTTCGATTGTTTTTGCCCTTTCCCCGAGCGGAAAAATAGTTTGGCGGGAAGGATTTGACCGCGCTTACAATAAGCTGCCTGCCTTAGCGCCCGATGGTTCAATCTATATGCTTGTAAAGATTAACACTTCTCCTTATTTAGTTAAATTGACAGGACATCGCGATAATACTTTCACCCGGGAAAATATTATGGATTTAAGCTCAATCTTAAATGGAGAAACCATTTATGATGACAATGATAATTCTGAGATAGTTTTTGACGAACAAGACAATCTTTATTTTGCTATAAAAGACAGGTTGCTTGGTTTTAATGCTAATGGACAAAAGATACTGGAAAAGAAAATTGGTCCCGTGTTTTCACCAGATTATGTCATTAATAACGATGAGACTGTGACTTTAAAAGAAATAATTTATTCTAATAATATTCTTTTAGTAAATGCAGAGCGAGGTTATTGTAATAAAGAAAGAGGTTGCCGTAATTATCTTTATGCTTTTAACATAAACAATATGGAAACACCTTTGTGGGCAAAGACCATCAATGTTTTATTAGGGGCAAGCTCTGAAGAAGTACATTTTAAGGTTAGATTGCCTACTTATACTGGTTCGGTAGTTTATTTATATGCTTGTTCTTTATTAACCGGGGAGCAAAAATGGGCCAAGAGCGCTGGCGGTCTTGATATGTCTATGGTTACTATTGACAACCAAAACCATCTTTATCTTTCCTTGGGCGATGGGAGTATTTATGGAGTTGATACTGCTCAAGCTACCGACGAATTATTGGACCACGCTCAGGTATTTAGGTCTTATATTATTAATAGCTATAATTCTTATCCCATTGCCATTGGTCAAAATGTTTTATACTCATATAAGGTCAATCAAATTTATCAAGTCACTTATTGAAGGGAAGTGGGAGAGAGCGGAATATTAAAATAGTTATAAGAATAAAGAGAGGGGAAATGGTAAAAAAATAGTTTGGCGGTTAAACAAAAGGTGCGCTAACAAGCGCGCCTTTTTCTATGGGTCAGGTCCTAGCAGTAGGGGTTATGTCCCGTCGGTATTTTTTCGGCATTTCAAGTTGTGATATTTTTTAATGGGTTCGTATTTCAAGGTGTGATGTTTATGGGGTCTGACCCCTAAACATCAC
>CALMWW010000039.1 GCA_937870835.1 uncultured bacterium | reverse complement strand
TGCTAAGGTGTTAGTCGTGTAAGCGGCTCGAGGGTTCGAATCCCTCTCTCTCCGCCAGTTGGAAAAAGAAAGGTTTGGCTCGCCCTCTGCGAGGGCTCGCCAGCCAATTTTAAGCGCAAAATTAAATTTTTTGTCTTTCAAAATAAAGTTCGAGCCGACATTTTTTAGAAATTCCCGGATTTGATAATTGTCGCCCTGCGACAATAGAATTTTGGCTTGTTTTGCCTCAAAAATCATTTTTCTCATCGGTTCGAGCCAATTATTTCCCGATTGTTCAAAATCTCTGATTTTCTGCTCAATATCCAGTTTCTCGTTGAGCAGTTTTTGTTTCTTGGCTTGGTATTCTTCAAGAGTCAAAGCTCCGCCGGCAATATAGAGGTCCAATAATTTTTCAACTTTCTGTTCAATTTTGGCTTTCTCTTTTTTGAGATTTTGAGCAATAATCTCGCTTTCTCTTTTGGTTTGCTCTTTTTCTTTGTCTAACTCCAAAATCATATTTTCCGCCCAGTCGTCAGGCAAAGAAACTTTTTGAATAAAATCTTTCATCTGCTCAACAAGATTTTCTTCTCTTAAATACTTTTCATCGCATTTTTGCTTTTTCTTGGTGCATCGGTAATAATTATGTCCTTTTTGCTTTTCAGCGGTTATCATACAGCCGCAGTTTCCGCAACGCATAAAACCAGAAAAAGCAAATTCGTGTTTTCTTTTTCTCTTTTTCTTGCCCCGGTTATTCATTACCTGCTGAACAGAATCAAAAAGTTTCTTGGAAATAATTGACTCGTGAGATCCCTGATAAACTTCTCCATTAAACTTAAAAACTCCATAGTAGAAATGATTTTTGAGAATTCGCTGGACACAGGAAACTGAAAGCGGTTTATTGCGGTAGCTTGTTATTCCGCTATCTGCCAAAAACTGCTTTATGGTTTTTAGGGTGTAGTCGCCGGTAGCATATAATTCAAACGCTTTTCTGATAAACGGGGCTTTATCTTTATCTAAATCTATCTCTTTTGTTCTATGGTTATTGAGATAACCAAGCGGAGCAAAGCCGGGCCAAATTCCTTTACGCAGTTTTTGGCGATGTCCTCTTTTGATGTTTTCAGAAAGGTTGTCAACATAGTATTTACTTTGTCCGAAAGCGATTGAAAGCATAAATTTTCCTTGTGGTGTATTTTCAAACCAGAAAGTCGAGAATTTCAAATCAAGTAATTTCCCTGTGTCCAGCAGGTAAATAATTTTTCCGCCGTCAATGGAATTTCTTGCTAACCTGTCTGGGTGCCAAGCCAAAATTCCGCTGGCTTCGCCAGCGCAAATCCGGTCTAACATTTCTCCGAAAATTTTTCGGCCAGGTTCTTTGGCGGTTTGCGCCTCGCAAAGCGAGGCGACGATTTCAAGTTTTTCTTTGGCGGCAAATTCTTTTAGCTCAGCAAGCTGAGCTTCAATAGACAAAACCTGTCTTTCTTCTGAATCTGTTGATTTTCTGCAATAGATAAAGTATTTCATAGTTTCAAATTTAATTTAGAAAAGCCCGCTTCTGGCCGTTTTGCTTCGCAAAACAAAGACAAAAAATTCAATTTTGCGCCTAAAATCGGCTGGCGAGCCCTCGCAGAGGGCGAGCCAAACCTTTCTTTTTCCAACTGGCGGTGTGTATTTGAAAAAATCCGAACCGATTTCATTAACGGGCTCGGCGGGCGGAATTCCCCCCAAACCCCCTTTCCGCCCGCCTCGCCCTGAAGCGAAAAGGCAAACCGCCAAAGAACCTGAAAAAATGTCGGCTCGAACTTTATTTTGGCCAGAAGCGGGCTTTTCTTATTTTCCTTGATTGATCTTAATTTATTTGTTATCATTATATTGAAAGAATAGCATATCACTTACATACTATCAAATTATTGAAAATATGGCAAGAGAAAATAACATCGGAGAAAATATAAAGAAATACCGCATAAAGCAAGGATTGTCGCAGGAAGATTTTGCCAACAAATCCGGCGTTAAATATACAACCCTGACCAAGATTGAAAGCGGAGTTATTAAAAAACCCTCTGTCTTGATAATGGCAAAAATTGCCAAAGCATTAGGTGTAAATATTGAGGAGTTAATAAAATAAAACTATGTCAACACTTTGGAATCAAAATCAAGAAAAAGATTTCTTTATTAAATCTTTGGAGTTCGCAACGCCAGAACAACTTTTTTATATTACCAAAGATAAAAAATATTTGGCTTATTGGCCTAAAAATTATGATGGTGCAAAAACAACATTGCAGAGTAGAAACTCCCTAATTGGTTCTTACACAGAAAAATGGGCTACTGATTTATTTAGTGAGACAGCAAAGATGGTTGGTGGATATGCTGTACAAGGAGTAATCGCCGAAGAAATAGGATTAACAAACCAATCGCCAGCAGATGTTGCAATTTGCAAAACAAAAGATGTTATACAGCGACCGGAGAATATTTTAATGATTATTGAAGTTAAAATGTCTGTGGTTTGGAATTGGGAGTTTACGCCAGCAAACAAGAATTTAGTCTGCATTGGCGATTATAGGACTCATCAGGGCAACCCCGGACTTTTAAGGTCAGACACAATGTTAAAAGCCATTGGTAAAAGTATTAATATTCGCGTTTCAAGTTTTGCCGCTTCAAAAATTCCAATTATTATCCTTGGCAATACACCTATTACTAAAAGTTATTATGAAAAAGTTGATCACTTAAAAAGAAATGGCGTTATACAAGGTTTTTGGTCAATAAATCCAAAACCACTAGATAATAATGGAGAAAACATTAAATCAACACCTTTCATAGGATTTTATAGATTTGATACATACGAAGAATTAAGAGAAAACGCAATTAATCTTTTAAAAGAAGAAAGAGAATTTTTCTCCAGTATGCAAACAAGAAAGAGGTTGGGAAAAATTATTGAGATAGCCAATAAAGAGTCTACTTATGAAGCGAAAGCACATAAATTTTTAGAATTATTACGCCAAACAAAGGAATAAATTACTATGGGAAGACAAAGTTTTTACAACAAGAGAAAAAATGGAACACAAACCAGTGCATTTGGCACGCCGGGGCGGATAAATCATGATTCGTCCAAATTTTACAATAGTAAACTTTATGAAGGGTTAAATAATGGAAAAGATGTTGAGTATGTGGAAAATCAGATTAACCCTCAAAATATAAATAAAGTTTTTTGTAAAAGTAGTGAAGCTATGTCAGAGTTGCCGGATAATAGCGTTCATCTGATGGTTACTTCGCCGCCTTACAATGTAGGTAAAGAATATGATGAAAATTTATCTCTTAAAGAATATAGAGAGTTATTAAGACGAGTATTCAAAGAAACATACAGAGTTTTAGTTCCGGGCGGTAGAGCATGCATAAATGTTGCGAATTTGGGCAGAAAGCCTTACTTACCACTACATAGTTATATTATTGAAGATATGCATGACATTGGTTTTTTAATGAGAGGCGAAATTCTTTGGGATAAAGGAAGTAGTGCTAGCCCTTCCACTGCTTGGGGAACATATTTAAAAGCCAATAATCCAGTATTGCGAGATATTCATGAATATATTCTTGTTTTTTGTAAAGATACATTTACTCGCCTGAATCCAAACAAGAGGAAAAGCACAATTTCAAAAGAAGAATTTCTAGAATTTACAAAGAGCGTTTGGAAATTTCCCGCAGAGCGAGCCTCAAAAGTAGGACATCCTGCGCCATTTCCGATTGAATTACCATATCGGCTAATCCAGCTTTATACTTTTGAGGGAGAAATAGTTCTTGATCCTTTTGTTGGGAGTGGGACTACTTGTATTGCGGCTTTAAAAACAAACAGAAAATATGTTGCCTACGACATTGATAAAGAATATTGTGATTTAGCGGAGAGAAGAATAAAACAGTTTTTGCAAGAGCAAACATCGTTATTTGACAAAAAAGAATTTACCGCCAAAGAACAAAATCTGTAAGATTTTGTTAGTGGGCTAACGCTTGCGAAAAACTTGAAATCGTCCTTTTCGCTTCCGCTTTCGGGCGAGGCGGGCGGAAAGGGGGTTTGGGGGGAATTCCGCCCGCCGAGCCCGTTAATGAAATCGGTTCGGATTTTTTCAAATACACACCGCAAGACAATTTTTGATCGAACGCGACCCTAATGGCTAAAGTATAAAAATATG
>CALMWW010000038.1 GCA_937870835.1 uncultured bacterium | reverse complement strand
AGAAATTTTCAATTAAAATTATTTAATTTATTTGCCACTTTTTATTTCAATCACATCGCCATCTTCTACAACATAATCCTTTCCCTCTGTTCTAATTAATCCTTTTTCTCTTGCCGCGGCAAAACCACCCGCTTCAATTAATTTTTTCCAATTAATTACTTCTGCTCGTATAAAATATTCTTCAAAATCAGAATGAATTACTCCACCGGCTTGAGGCGCTTTACTGCCTTTTTTAAGAGTCCACGCTCTCGTTTCGTCGGCGCCAGTAGTAAAAAAAGTAATCAAATCAAGAATCTCATAAGATTTTTTAATCAACTCATTTAATTTTGGTTCAGCAGGCAATCCCACTGCTTCTCGCTCTTCTGATGATGCGTCCGCATAATCTGCCTCAGATAATACATCCATAATTAAATAAGACCATTGATTGTTTTCAAAAACATTTCTAACTTCCATTGGCACATCTCCTTCTTCTCCGTTTAATAAATAAATAGCAGGTTTGCTTGTTAATAATTGCAAACTTTTAATAATTTTAATATCTTCAGATTTGACAATAACAGATTTGGCTGGACGACCCTGTTTTAAGGCTTCATAAATTGATTGCAAAATCGCTTGCTCTTTCAGAGCTTGCTTGTCTCCAGATTTAACTTCTCTTTCTAAAGAAGCTAATCTTTTTTCAGCAGTTTCTAAATCTTTTAAGATTAATTCAGTTTCTAAAATTTCTCTATCTTTCAAGATATTTATTTCGGAACGAGTATTAATAATTTGGCTATTCTTAAAAACGCGCAACACATATATAATTGCATCCACATCGCGGATATTAGCTAAAAACTTATTACCCAAACCAGCCCCTTGGCTTGCGCCTTCAACTAAGCCGGCAATATCTACGAATTCTATAGTTGTATAAATTTTTTTGGCAGAATTAGTTAATTTTACCAATGCGTCTACTCGTTCATCTGGCACTGCTACTACTCCAACATTTGGGTCAATAGTACAAAAAGGATAATTTTCTCGGTCAACCTGTTTTTTAGTAATAGCTTCAAACAAAGTTGATTTGCCCACATTGGGAAACCCAACAATTCCTATTTGCAAAGACATATTTTTTATTCAATAATTTTATTACTTTTTAATAATAGCCCCTTGTTTTAATAAAAGCTCAGCTTCTTTAACTAGCACGCTTATTTTATTAGTTGGAAATTTAACCATTTGAACTATCTTATTAATATCCATAGAAAGCAAGTCAGAAGCCAACATTATTTGCGCTTCGCCAAATGCATTATTCATATAGGGACGAAAGGATGGCAAAATGGTCACGGGATATAATTTTTTTCTTTCTAATATTGCTTCTAATCCTTCGCCCTTAGGATAATTCCAGCCTAATAATTTAATTTTCTGACATTTAGAGTATTGAATCAATTGATTAGTAAATTTAGCATTAGTGACCAATAAAGGTATTATTTTTTTATTTTGCCCAACTTGTTTTTGTAAAAAATCTTGAACGTCTAAAAAGGTTGCAAATAATTTTAAGCCTACTCCCAAATTAAGACGTTCGCCGGGTTCGTGACGGAATTTACATTCACCAAAATAAAAAATACTGCCATCGTCAGCCAATAGGTCTGTTTCGTATGTTAAGCATCGCCCCGGAGTATATTGATTTATCTTTACCGCATATCCATAATGTTCAAAAATTTCTCTAATATACTTTTCAAATGAAAACCCATCGGGACCTAAATTACGAATCCCGTGTTTTAAGTTAAATTTTATTGCTAAAGCGGGTTCTTGTTTTTTAAGTTCCTGTTTTGCAATTTTAAAAATTTCAGCCGTAGAGATACCATTATAAAGTTGGCTTTTAAGATTATTTAAAATACGTTCAATTGTTTTAGAATTTGCACCTGCTTTTCTTAAAGAACGTCTAACTTTACGTTCCGAAAAAGGCTCTTCTTCTCCTAAAGCATTAATTACTTTAATTTTCTGAAACATAATTTAGTCGTTAATTTTTGACTTTAATTCTTCTTTAATTTTTTGATATTTTTTCTCAATACTTTTTACTTTAAAAGATAAAGAAAGCATTAAAATTCCTCCTAGAATTGCCATTAAACCAATCAAGTAAGCCATAAAGATAACTGCTTTTTGAGGCCACGCTAAAAATATAACTCCAAAAATAATCATCAAAAAAGCATTCAAGAAAATACTTACCCAATTGCTGCTAATTTCTTTAACATAATTATCAATAATGTTAAGCGCAAAATTTTGGTCTTGATTTTTGTTTTCCATATTATTTTATATTTATTTTTATTATTTTATTATTTATTTATATTTTTATTTATACTTTATTATAAAATATATTTTAATTTTTAAAAAATCATAATTAGCGATTATCTCCACTGCCATGCAACTCATTTCTATCTTGACGTGATTTTAATTTTTCTATATTTTGGCATGCTATATTTTCTAAAGAAAGGTCTAATTCTTTAGCTAAATTAGCCACATACCACAAAACATCTCCTAACTCTTTAGCAATTTCAATTTTACGTTCTTCGGAAACAATTCCATTATCATCTCGGATAGCTTTTTTAATTTTTTCCACTACTTCGCCTGCCTCTCCTGCTAATCCTAAAGTAGGATAAATAAAATTATTATTTAAGTTAGGATAAATAGCAGTTTTTCTTGATTCGTTTTGATATTCTTCAAAAGTCATTTTATTAATTTTAAGTTAATTATTGTTTTTATTTTTCAAAGTTATTTTTTGTTTTTAAGAAAAAAATTTTAATAAATAAATAAGCTATTGCCGACCCGGCTAGGGCTGTCGCTAACTGAGGCCAACTCATCATTGCGGCAATCTTTGCCGCAACTGGCTTTTTTATAAAATATTTAATTACTAATTGACTCGTTCCAAAAAGCCAGCCAAATTTTAAGACCGAAGCGCTAATTGCCGAAAGCCAATAGTTTTTATTTTTAAGCCAATTAAAAACTAAAACTAAAATCAAATTTCCTAAAATTATAAAAGGGGTCATTGGCGCCATTACCATTGGCAATAATCCTGTGCCTAAAGAAATTAAACTTGGAAAAAACGCAATGGCTATGGCGCTGCCTAATCCTAACTCAAAAACAGATAAATATAAAACTGCATTAACAATTGATCCAGTAATAAATTGATTCTGCAATAAAGGCGCTAAAACTGCGATACCGAACAAAACAATAAATTTAATAATAATGCCAGTTTTAGTATTATGCATACTTAAACTTTTAGTTTGTTCTTCCATATTTTATTTTTTTATTATTGTTTATTTTTTTATTATTTTTATTCAAATTTATTTTCTTTTGTTTTTGTAAAATAGGCAGTATGACAAACTTTATGTCTTGCTTCTTCCTGATTTAAAAATTCTTGATAAAGTTTTTGAATGGCCGGACTTTCATCGGCTATCCGTTCACTCTTTTCTAAATCAATATCATATAATCCTTGCGCTCGCAAATGCCTAATTGCTTCTGTGGTCGGAATTGGCTGTCCGCCACCGCCAATACAACCACCATAACAAGCCATTACCTCTATATAATCATATTTATGAGGTTCTTTTTTTAAAATTTCTAAAAGTTTTTTAGCATTACCCAAACCATTTACCATCGCTACTTTTAATTCTATATCACCAAGATTAATAGTCGCTTCCTTAATATGTTCCATTCCTCTTAATTCCTTAAAATCTATTTGCTTAATTTTTTGCCCAGATAATTTATAAGCAGCTGTCCTCATTGCTGATTCTGTTACCCCTCCCGAAGCTCCATAAATTATACCAGCGCCAGTTGGCTCGCTCCAGGGTGCATCTCCTGCTTCTGGCTCAAGCTCGTCTAATTTAATATTATATTTTTTAAACAAACGCGCCAACTCGCGAGTTGTTAAAACATAATCAATTGGCAACAGTCCATTAATATTTAATTCGGGACGGCTAATTTCATATTTTTTAGCTGTGCAAGGCATTAAAGAAACCACTACAATTTTCTGCGGTTGAATTTTATCAATTTCTGCAAAATAAGTTTTACTTAACCCTCCCAAAATAATTTGAGGCGAACGAACAGTGGTTAAATTAGGAATAAACTCTGGCGCATAAAATTCAACATATTTTACCCAAGCTGGACAGCAAGAAGTAAACATTGGCAAGGTCTTTTTTTGAGTAATTCTTTCAATCAATTCGTTCGCTTCTTCTATGGTGGTTATATCAGCGCCAACCGAAACATCAAAAGCTTTATAAGCGCCAATTTTATGAAGCGCTGAAAAAAGTTTTCCCAATATATTGGTGCCATAAGGCAAATTAAATTCTTCTCCCAAAGCAGTGCGAATAGAGGGCGCTACTTGAAAAATCACATATTTATTTTTATCTTTAAGCGCTGCTTCCACATCAGAAACTGAATCAATCTCCATAAAAGCGCCGGCTGGACAATGCAAAATACATTGACCGCAATAAACACAATCTTTTTTAAAATTTTTTGAAGGCATAACCTCCCAAAAAGATTGATGTTCTTCTAGTTCTAAAAATCCAACCCTCTGTTTCTCACATATTTCTATGCAATTACGGCAGTCAATGCATTTAGATGAATCAAAATAAATAGATGGTCCAAAATTAAATTTTGGATAATTTGTTTTGCGGTCTTCGTATTTTTTCAAATTAACACCATAATCCCTTGCTAATTTCAAAAACTGACAATTAAATTCACGGACGCAAGTATTGCATCGTTCAATATGCTGAGCAAACAATAGCTCTAAATTCTTTTTTCTTAAAGCTTTAATTTCTTCAGAATCAGTTTGAATATCCATTCCCTCTTCAATTAAGGTAGAACAAGCTGTAAAAAATCCTTTACGGCCACTAATGGAAACCAAACATAAACGGCAGCTAGCTTTTGGCTCAAGGTCAGAGTGCTCGCATAAAGTAGGAATATCAATTGAATTATCCTTAGCTACTTCTAAAATGGTCTGTCCTCTTTTTCCAATATATTCCTGCCCATTTATTTTTATTTTTATTTCAGCCATAAAAATATTATTTTGGTTTTAATATGCTTTAAGCACCTTGGTAATTAAACCGCGAAAAGGCGCCGCGGCTCCTCGCCCTAAAGCGCAAAAACTGGCTTTTTCTAACACATCGAATAAAGATTCTAATTCTTCCTTTTTCAATTCTCTTTTTAAAATTATTTCTCTAAGACGATAGATTCCCTCGCGGCAAGGCACGCATTTGTCGCAATTTCCATTCAAAAAAAAGTCAGCCCAATTTGCCATAATTTTATAAGGGTCAGCAGTTTCCTGATTATAAACCGTAATAGAACCAGCTCCTTTGACGGGCTGATTAATTTCATCTGCTAATAAAATTTCACCGCTTGCCCCTCCTCCAACTTGAATAAAAAAATTAAAATTTGGAAAATTATTAGTTTGATTTAAAACGTCGGCTATGGTAGCTTCCGCTGATAATTCATATACGCCCGGATTATTAACTTCTCCATTAACAGAATAAAAACGAGTTGTTTTATATTCTCCTTTATTAATTTTATTTACATAATAAAATGTTTCTACATTATTCATTAAGGTCGGGCATCCAAACAAACCAACCTCGCTAATAAAAGGAGGTTTTTGCCTTGGTTCCATTTTTTTACCTTCAATTAAATTACACGCCACGGTTTCTTCTCCTCCAATATAATAAGGCGGTTTTTTAAAAAGATGAATTGGTTTATCGTCAATTATTTCTTTTAGTTTAATCTCGTATTTATCAAAATAATGCGGATTTAAATAAATATAAGCTTCAGCAGCGCCAATTGTCTCCATTGCCAAAACTATTCCCTCTACTACCTCAGCGGCATAGTGTTCTAATATATAATCATCCTTAAAAACATTTGGTTCGCCTTCTGACGCATTACAAATAACATATTTTTTCTCTCCCGAAGCTTTGGCTACGCTTTCCCATTTTAAGCCAGTTGGAAAAGCAGCCCCACCCCGACCTAATAAATTTGCTTCTTTTAATTTTGAAATAATATCCGCCATATCTTTATCTTTAATTACTATAATTTTTTCTTTTTATATTTTTTTATTCTAACTTTTTTGTCCTGGCTTTTCATTTAAATTTTTTGTTTCTATTTTTATATTTTTTTATAACTTAAAATATTATAGCTTATTTTAAGTAATTTTTAAATAAAGATTGGTATTAAAATAATGTTTAAAATCAATATCCTAAACATTATTTTTCTAAAATTGCTTTGATTCTGCGCACACCCGCACTGCTGCTTTCTTCTTTAATAATTTTAAAATGACCTAATTCGCCAGTATTTTCTGCATGCGGACCAGCGCAAATTTCTTTGCTAAAAATTTCGTTCGTTTGGGGATTAAAAATAGTCCAAACTTTAACAATAGGAGGATATTTTTCTTTGAAAAAAGCTAATGCCCCAGATGATAAAGCTTGTTCTAAAGGCATTTCTTCTTTTTTAACTATTAAATTTTCTTTAATTTTTTGATTAACTAAATTTTCAACTTGCTGGATTTGTTCAGCTGTTAATTTTTCTCCATATTGAAAATCAAATCTTAAACGTTCCATATTAATGTCTGAACCCATTTGTTTAACTCCTTCTCCTAAAATTTTTCGCAAGGCCGCGTGAAGCAAATGTGTGGCTGTATGCAGTTTAGCGCCTTGTTCCCCTGCATCTTTGCCAACACCGCCAAATTTTTTCTCTGCGCCAGCGCGTGATAATTCTTGATGTTTTTTAAATAAATTCTCTACTGCTTTTTTATCAATAGAAAATCCTTTTTCTGCTGCAATTTCTTCAGTCAATTCAATAGGAAAACCATAGCTTTGATATAAATTAAAAACCTGTTCGCTGCTTAAGGTAAACGATTGGCTTAATTCTAATAATTCATTTATTTTTTTCAAACCAGCTTGGAGTGTTTTTTCAAATTTTATTTTTTCTTCAATAATAGCTGATTTAATTTCGTTTTGATTTACTAATAGGTCTGGATAAATTGTTTGATATTTTTTAATAACTAAATCAATCAAATCGCCAAAATAATCTCCTTCTAAATTAATCATTTTTCCATATCTAACTGCTCGTCTTAAAATCCTTCTTAAAATATACCCTTGTCCTAAATTAGATGGCAGAACTCCCTCGCTTAATAAAAAGGCAGCGGAACGGATATGGTCAGCGATAATTCTAAGTTCTTTTTTATTTTCTAAATAATTTTTTCCAGATAATTCTTCTATTTTTTTAATTATTTCTTCAAAAATATCGGTTTCATAAGCTGAATTCTTCTTTTGCAATAACGCCACCAATCTTTCAAAACCAATGCCGGTGTCAATATTGGTTTGAGGCAATAATTCATATTCACCTTTTTCGTTTTTATTATATTGCATAAAAACTAAATTCCAAATTTCAACAAACCTTTTACAATAAGCACAACTCGGTCCGCAATCCGGACGACCGCATCCAAATTCAATACCGCGGTCATAATGAATTTCCGAACAAGGACCACAAGGTCCTATATCAGAAACAGGTCCCCAAAAATTATCCGCGCTTCCAAATTCTTTAATTCTTTCTTCAGGAATGCCATTTTTAAGCCAAATCTGTTTAGCTTCGTCGTCTTTGGGAATATTATTTTCGCCTTTAAAAATTGTAACTGTGAAACGATTTTTATCTAATCCTAAATTATTTACTAAAAATTCTAAAGCATAATTAATGGCTCCTTCTTTAAAATATCCATTTTCGTCTTGGCCAATGCTCCAATTCCCTAACATCTCAAAAAAAGTATGATGAGTATCGTCGCCTATTTCTTCAATGTCGCCAGTACGAAAACATTTTTGGCAACTTGCTAAATGCCGCGTTCCAAAATCAGCAAGAACATCTTTTTTCCCCGATAAATATAAAGAAAACTGCTGCATTCCCGCCGTAGTAAATAAAACTGAAGGGTCAGTTGGCAAAAGCGAAGAAGAAGCTACAATTTTATGTCCTCTCTCTGCAAAAAAATCTAAAAATCTTTGACGCAATTCGTTTGATAACATATAAAAAAAATTATATTAAAATATTATTTATAAACTAACAAATTAAGAGCATTCGGTCAATAAATTCGGCTAATAAAATGGAAAGCCGCGTTTAGACGCGGCCACTTAACATTTCCATTTTATATTTAACTATCCTCAGTTTGTTTTCTTATTTTGTTAGTTTATGTCTCCAATCTTCCAAAAATTTTTCAGCCATCTCTTTGCCGCCTAGTCCAAAAGCTAAACCAAATGCTAGAGCTATGGTTATTACAAAACCGACAACTAAGGTATTAATAATAGCTGGCGCTACTCCTAATTGCATCAAAGCTATTAAAATGGCAAAAGTATAAATAGCAATTCTAATAAATGTTCCAATTTGGTTAGCAAAATTTACTCCAATTTTTTGGGTACTTGCTTTAACAATTTTTTCCAAAATATCTGCCAAAATAATCGCCACTACTAAAATAGCAATAGCAATAATTAAGTTTGGCACCCACATAATAATCTGGTTAAGCAAGGTAGAGAAAGCTACCCATTCTAAAATATCAGAAGCAACCATTAGAGCAATAACTACAAAAATCCATTTTATAATCGCGCCTATAAAATCTGAAGGCGTAATCGTAATTTCCGCTTTTTCAAAAGATTCTTTCCAGCCAGTTTTATTAAATAATTCATTAAACTTAAGTTTTTCTAAAATTGCGGCAATGATTTTGCCGAGCCAAATTGCTACAAACCAACCAATAAGAAACACGACTAAAGCGCCCAATAATTTGGGTAAAAAAATTAGAATACTTTCCCAAGACGACTGAAGCGCTTGAGTAGTTATATTTAACCAATCTTCTACCATAGATTTTAACCTCTTTTTCTTTCTTTTATCTAATCGCCAAGATGACAAACCCGATGAGATAAAAGCAGAAATAAAGGCATTAACTTATTATTACTTTAATAAATTATTTTATTGTCTATATATAATTATATATCGCAAAAATTATAAATTCAATATTAAATTATCCCCATCTCAAAACCTTAATTAGATTTATAACTATTTAATATTCTAATAAATATTTTATAAAGTTGCTGATTTAATTTTTCTATTCTCCCTTAATGAGGCCAAGAAAACAATAATTAAAATCATAAAAGTAACGAGAGGAGAAACCCAAAACGGCAATTCGTGTCCTAAGCTCTCATAACACATAATAATTCCTAAAAATCCAATTGAATACATTGCCCCATTTTTTAAATAAGCAAATTGAGCAATAAAATCCAAACCTTTTATTGTTAATTTTCTAACAATTAACGCCCCTAAACCATTGCCAATTAAAATTAAAGGCACTGAAATTGTAAAAGCAAAGGCGCCAACCACTCCATCTATTGAAAATGAAGCGTCTAAAATCTCTAAATAAAGAATTTTACTCCAAGCGCTTAAATGGCCAGATGTTAATTCTTTTTCTTTTTCCTCTGCATTTTTCTTAAACCCATCTGTAATAAAAAAAGCCGATACCCCAATAGAAGCAGATAAAGCTAAAATAGGATTCTCTCTTAAAGCTAAGTAGATAATTAAAGTAGTAAAAAGAGAAGTAATGGCATAAAACCAGACTCCTTGTTTTTTAATAAATTTTTCTGTTCTTAAAAGAAAATTTTTTTCTTCTAAAAAAAGCCAACCTAAAAAAATTAAAACCATATATGCGCCTCCTCCTAATAGCAATAATGGTTTAGATGTTTCTAATGAACTTAACACGGCCTCATTGCTACTAAAGGCTGCGGAAAATATCTGCAAAAAACTAAGCGAAGGATTAGCTATCCAAACTAATAAAATTGGCAAACATCCTCGAATGAAAAAAACCGCGAATAAAATTCCCCAAAACAAAAATATCTTCCGAAATTTTTCAGGCAATGTTTTTAAAACACTCGCATTAATAATAGCATTATCAATACTGCTTACAATTTCAAAAACACACAAACCAAGAATTGTTAAAATTATTTCTATAATAGGCATAAAAATAAAACTATTTAGATTGCAAAGCTGCTAAAAGCTGATAAAGGTAAGCCAATAATTCTGCTCGGCTCATCTCGGTCAATGGTTTAAGAGAATTATTATTTAAGGATTTAATAGTTGAAGATGAATTTGAGGGTAATGGTTTAGAAACTATTTCTTGCGCTGAACATTGGGCATCGGCTCCGCCATTAATTCCCTTGCAAGTCCAAGTCCACGGCGCATATTTGCTTACTGCCGAAGCAATGCCGGCTTTGCATAAATTTACTGAGGGTCGTTCTCTAAAACTTTTGCCATTAGAAGCGCCGCAAACTCCGTCAATTTTAAGACTACAACTCCCTGTATAAGCTGGTTCAATATTTTCTTTTTTAGCAAAACATTCATTAATATAGGTTTTATTATTTTTTCCACAAACCGGGGCATAATCTTGAGGGCAAGGCTCGGGTTTTCTTAAAATAACCTTAATAACCTCGCCATTAAAAATTTGATTATAACCTTTTTCCTCACAAGAAGATAAAATATAGCCAGTTGGAATATTAAAAGCAGCACAATGTCCTTGCGTAATATATTCAAGTGTGTTTGGATTTTGAGAATCACCTGAATAGGAAATTAATTGCAAGGCCTGAAAAGATTTCTTCAATTCATTATTTGGGTCAATTGCTGAACATTTTACATTTTCACAAGCCCAATGCCAGTTGCCATCAAAAACCCCTTCGTCATAAGCTGAAAACGAACTAGTTAATTCTCCATATTGGCACAAGGCGCTTGGTAAAATTTTTTCAAAATTTTGATTGTCAATCGCAATAGTCCCGCAAACATCGTTAGTTTCAAACCTAATAATAATATTTTTTTGGGCTGATAAATTAATATAACGTTGTAATGGGACATAGTATCCCCGATATTGAAGAGAGATAGTATAAATTCCTTTATTCTTCAAAATATTCTGACAATTTTTTAGGGCCTCGGCAGTAAGAATAAATTCTTTTTGTGATAATGGCGCTGCTCCAAGATTACAAACCCTATTGCTTGTTAAGTTATTAGAAGAACCTAAATTTTCAATTAAACTTAAAGTGGCATCACCCCACATTTCTCCTTTATAATTATAATTCCAAACAATTTTATATTGATTGCGAACTATTAAAGTTTGTCCTTCTTGGGGAGTAATTATTTCTACAATTGGCACAGCCTCTTCTTTTGCTAAACAAAATGATACTGTAAGACAAAGCAAACAAAGAAAATTAATTACAATAAAAAATTTATTTTTTAACAATGACATCTTTTTATAAATTAAATTTAAATATTTTATTATAATGATTTTATTTTACTGAAAAAATAGTCACATACCAATATCCTTTTTCAGAATAAGTAAATCCTATTTTGTTTGGAGCTACCCCGCCATTTATATACGGATAATTATAGGGGCCAAAAGTACCAGTATTTGTAGAAATATAAAAATAATCATCTACGCTTTTTTTATGATAAAACGCGGCATATTGACTATTTTTTAAAATATTAACTGCATTATAAGGTCCTGATATAACATCATTTATATTAATAAACAAATCTTGACCATCTAAATACCAAAAGATAAAACCATTTTCAAATAAATAGATGGGCGCTGAAATAGTATAAGGACCAAAAATTTTGCCACTATAATTAACAAACTTTTCATTACTTAATATATATACATAAGACACGCCTATCGGATTGACAGCAACACTTTCAACAGAATCATAATCTGGTCCTTCGTCTCCATTAATTAAAATATGCTCTCGGCCATCTTGTATATAACTAAATATAAAATAATTATCATTGCTTGCTAAATTTTTAATAAATTCATAAGGTCCGTAAATTTTTCCATTAATATCTGCATACCACTGCCCATTTTGTTTATAAGCATAAGAGCTGCCTCTTTCCGAAACCGAAACACATTTTGCTTCTTCATAAGGTCCCTTAAGGCTATTATTAATATTAACAAACCAAATATTTTTAGGACCAATAGAATAGGCAAATCCAAAATTTTTATCAGACAAAGAATCTGCTTGAGCAACTATTTTGTTGTAGGGTCCGAAAATATCATCATTTACATTAATAAAACTTTGGTTATTGTCTTCATAAACTACCAAAAAACTATTTTCAGATACAAAGACATTGGGCTCTTTTTCAAAAGGTCCAAACTTAATATTATTATTATTTTTAGATATAAAAATCCATACTATTACTGCAACCAGTAATATCAAAAAAATTATTAAATATCTCCAAAATTTAGACATATTTATTTTATGTTCCCATAATTATCTTAATGCTTGTTTCTTATTCATTTATTTTTTCTCTTATTTCGTCTAGCTTCTTTTTAATCTCATAAGGATTTTCTATATGCTCTAATGTTATTTTTTCAAAAGCTGTGCCCGCTGTATCAATAGCTAAACAACCGGTTTTAGTTATTAATTTATCCAAAAATGACTCTTCTACGATAATATCGGTAATTTTTTTATAATCTATACTAATTAATTTTGTATTAATCCAACCTCTATAAATAAGAACTCTTTTGTTGGTAAAAATATAAGCATTGGCTATTTCAACATACCAACCAAAATAAAATAA
The DNA here is from genome assembly GCA_937870835.1 of uncultured bacterium. GTDB lineage: Bacteria > Patescibacteriota > Minisyncoccia > Minisyncoccales > Minisyncoccaceae > UBA6220. Next base: position 208 of record CALMWW010000038.1, on the reverse strand, counting down.
ACTCATTAAAATAACAACGATTCCAAGGGGTTTAAAAAAATAAAATAAAAACAATCCTATTATAATTCCTATTATTAAACCCAATATTTGATATCTTTTTCCAACAGTAAAACTATATTTTATTTCTTCGTTGGGACTTAAAATTTTTTGCCAAATTTCTTGCTTCATATTTATTAAAGTATAGCATAAATTAGCAAAATTGAAAATT
>CALMWW010000037.1 GCA_937870835.1 uncultured bacterium | reverse complement strand
GGGGGAAAGGAATTCCCGCCCCGCCCTCGCTTTTTCGCCGCCGCAATTTTTCGTACCAACGAAGTTGGCGCACCGCAAAAGAATGTTACCCTTGTCCCACCCGCCCATACGCGGGCAACGATAAGGAACTCCCTTGATTTTTGTGGACAAAAGAAATTAAATTGTGTATTATAATGTTAGTGTTAGTCATAGGCTTTTAGGATAGTCATTGTATTTTAATACTAATACTATCATACCATAATGTCAACCGAAAAAACAACAATAGCCAAGAATATAAAGAAGTTGCGAAAGCAACTGGGTTTGTCGCAGGACAAGTTATCCAAACTTGCCAATATTTCCCATAACACGATAATCAAGATTGAATCCGGGGCAATTCAAAGCCCCACAATGGATACGGCCCATAAAATAGCCAAGGCGTTGGGCGTCAGTTTAGATGATTTAATGAAATAAAACTATGACCAAAGAACAAAAATTTTATAAAGCATTGCAGGATGTATTTATCGGCGCGAAGATTGAAGGCGAGGGCGGTTTTGTTAATTTGATGAGAATAAAATCAAATTATTACCGCAAGATTGAGGATATTCTCAAAAAGGATATTGAAGCGACCCTAAAAAGCCACCCTAAATTTAGGGACGAACTTTTTGACAAGCTCTACTCTTTTTTCAGCCGTTATTTTACAGAAAGCGGATCAATTTATTTCAATTCAACGCCATTTCATAACAATATCTACGAAAAAGTTTATACCGATGAAAAAGATGTTATTCTCTTTTGGAAAACGCAGATGCTCTACTATGTCAAAACCGACCGGATTTTCAGGAGTATGCCGGTTGAATTTGACGGTTTCAAATTCTACTTTGACGCTTCAAAGATAGAAAGCAAAAAAGCCAATGAAAAACGCTCTCTTGTTTATGAGTTAGACAAAGTAAAAGAAGATGGAACAATTGTTTTTGCCGTTCAATATTCTGAAAAAGGTACAAAAACAAAAACTGATGAGATACTTAAAGCCATTAAGAAGAAAGGTATAGCAATTACCGAAGAA
>CALMWW010000036.1 GCA_937870835.1 uncultured bacterium | reverse complement strand
AAAAAATTTTATGGAAAAACAATGTTTATTTTCTGAGTATCTGCGGCCTGAAGAATTTGAGGCTATTAAAAAATTTTCTCAAGATAAGAAAACTCCTTTTCTTATAATTAACCTTAATAAGGTAGAAGAAAAATATGATGAATTGCAACATTGTATGCCTTTTGCAAAAATATATTATGCGGTTAAGGCTAACCCGAATAATGAGGTTCTAAAAACTCTTATTGCCAAGGGGGCATGTTTTGATATTGCTACAATTTATGAATTAGACCAAATTTTAGCCTTAGGTGTTTCTCCTCAAAAAATTAGCTATGGCAACACCATCAAAAAAGAACAAGATATTGCTTATGCCTATAAAAAAGGTGTCCGCCTTTTTGCCACTGACTCAGAAAGCGATTTAGAAAAAATTTGCCGCCAAGCGCCCGGCTCAAAAGTTTTCTTTCGTTTATTGTCTGATGGCAGCGGCGCTGACTGGCCGCTTTCGCGTAAATTTGGCCCCATCCCGATATGATTTTCCGTTTAGCCCTAAAATGTAAAAAAATGAATTTAATCCCTTATGGTCTTTCCTTTCATGTTGGTTCCCAACAAAGAGATATTGGCCAATGGGATGATGCAATTGCTCAATGCCGCTATTTATTTTCTTCTTTAGAAGACGCGGATATATCCTTAAAAATGATAAATTTAGGAGGCGGTTTGCCAGCTAAATATCTTAAACCAACCCGCGATATAGAAACTTATGCCAAAGAAATTACAAGATTCTTGAAAGAAGATTTTGGAGAAAATTTACCGGAAATTATAATAGAGCCGGGTCGGTCTATTGTTGGCGAAGCTGGCGTAATTGTCTCTGAAATTATAATGATTTCCCAAAAATCAACTTCTAATCATTACAGCTGGGTATATTTAGATATTGGAAAATTTGGCGGACTTATTGAAACAATGGATGAAGCAATTAAATATCCGATATTTACTGAAATGTCTCCAAAAAAATTAGAAGATTTAAGAGAAGTAATTTTAGCTGGTCCCACTTGTGATAGTATGGATATTTTATACGAACAATTCCGCTACCGCTTAGATAAAAATATAAAAGAAGGAGATAGGGTTTATATCCTAAGTGCCGGCGCCTATACCGCCAGCTATAGTTCTATTGAATTTAATGGCATTCCCCCGCTTGCTGTTTATACCGGCCGATTCTAAAATCAATTACATTTAGCTTGCCTGCTTTTTCCTCTTCGTTTATAATACTAAATAGATATATGAAAAAAAATATTTACATTCTTCCTTTTGACCACCGCTCTTCTTTTATAAAAGACATTTTAAAAATAAAAGGCGAACCAACCGCATCTGACTTAAAATTAATAAAAGACCTTAAAAAAATTATTTTTGAAGGTTTTTTATTGGCCAGTCAAGATTTTAATAAAAAAGATTTAGCCATTTTAGTAGATGAGAAATTCGGAAGCGACATTATTAAGCAAGCTCATCAAAAAAATATTACTCTTTGTATTCCAGTTGAAAAAAGCGGTCAATCATTTGCTTTTGAATATGGAAAAAATTTTGGCAAACATATTCTTAAGCAAAATCCTGATTATGTAAAAGCGTTGCTTCGTTATGACCCTATTCCTCAAAACACTGCTCTTAATAAATTTCAGCTTAAAAATTTAAACGAATTAGCCTCTTTTTGTAAAAAATATAAATATAAATTATTAATTGAGCTTTTAGTTCCTTTATCTCGCAAAGAATTGACCGGCTCAACTATTGAACAAGACAAAAAGAGAGCTCAAAAAACAGTTCTTGCTATTCAAGAAATTCAAACCATAGTTTCTCCTGCTATCTGGAAATTAGAAGGAATGAGACGAAAAGATTGGCCAATGATTATTAAAACCATAAAACCCAATTCAAAAATTGTTGTTTTAGGCCGCGGTGAATCAAAAGAACAAGTTAAACAATGGCTCAGTGATGCCGCGCCCTACCCTTCTATAATTGGATTTGCAATAGGCCGTACTATTTTTAAGGAAGCCCTAGAAATTTATTTAAAAAAAGATATTAGCCGACAAGAAGCAGCTCTATGGATTGCTGTTGAATTTTCTTTCTTTATAAATTTTTGGCAAAAGAAAAGAAAAAATAATTAAAAAATATATTCTTTTTGAAATATTGGAATAATGTTTTTAATACCAATATTTTCCTCAAGAGCCACTGACAAGGCCAAAGAATTTTCTTTTTCGCCATGATTAATAAAAACTTGATAAGGCCTTGGCTGTTTAATTTGGCTAATCCAATTTTCTAAATGCGGCTCGTCGGCATGAGAAGAAAAAGAAAAAATTCCTGCTATTTTTGAACGAACCGGAATGGTCTTTTTATCTATTTTAATTTTTTTTGCTCCATCTAAAATTTCACGGCCATAAGTTCCCTCAGCTTGATATGATACTAATAAAAGAATATTTTTAGGGTCAGTAATATATTTATCTAAGTGAGTCATTATTCTTCCTCCACTTATCATTCCTCCGCCTGCTAAAATAATTTTAGGCGGTTTAACTTTATCCATCCGAAAAGATTGTTTAAGATTGGCTGTAATTTTCAAGCCCGGAAAATGAAACGGATCTTCTCCGGTTTTAATTTTTTTTCTTAAAAATTCATTAAAATAGGTCTGTCCATATCGCTGATAAATTTCAGTTGTTTTAACGGCCAAAGGACTATCGCAAAAAACTGGTATTTCAGAAAAATCATTTTGCTCAAAAATTAATTTAAGTTCGTACAATAATTCTTGCACTCTTTCCATGGCAAAAATAGGAATAATTAAATTAGATTTCTTAAAAATAATTTCTTGAATAATATTTTTTAATTCCTGACGGCCTTGCTCTCGCGGAGCATGGGTTTCTCCGCCATAAGTTGATTCTATAAAAACAACATCGCCCCCTTTTATAAACTCGGTATTGCGAAGCAACGGCGACGGAGAATTGCCTAAATCCCCGGAAAAAACTATTTTTTTATTAACTCCATTGTCATTTATCAATACTTCAAAAATAGCTGACCCTAAAATATGACCAGCATCTCGCATTATAATTTTAATTCCCGGACAAACAACTTTTTCTTGTTCATATGGAAAAGGAACAAACAATTTTTTAACCTCTTCTATATCATAATCATAATAAAGCGGCTCTTGGGCTGTCTTATTTTGTTCAGATAAAAAAATTTTTGCAGAATCTAAAAGCATCAACTCTGTTAAATCAGCTGTGGGAGGGGTGCAAAAAATTTTTCCCCGAAATCCTTGTTTAACTAAATAAGGCAATCGTCCGCAATGGTCAATATGAGCATGGGTTAAAAGTAAAAAATCAATGGTTTTAGGGTCAAAAGAAAACGGCTCAAAATTTTTTTTATATTCTTCTTCGCCCTGAAACATTCCGCAATCAACTAAAAATTTAGTGTTGTTTGTTTCAATTAAAATACAAGAACCAGTTACTTCTTGGCAAGCGCCATGAAAAGATATTTTCATATATATAATATATTAAAAAATTAATTGCTTAATAATATAAATTCAATAAACTTCCCTAATTTTATATTTACTTTAAAGAAAAGACGGACCCCAAAAAGTCCGTTCTAATTTTCTTAATTTTGAAATTTTCTCTTCATTTTATTTAGGGTTGGAAAAGGGTATCGGGTTTAAGCACTACTTCTTTCACTCCCGGAAATTGTTTAGCGGTTTGAATAATCTCTTTAGTCAAAATATTCATTCGGCAGGCTCCCCCATCTGTAAATCCCGGCACCTCGCTAAATTCTAAAGTTAAAACACCATTTTCTAAATCAGCTCTTAAAAGCTTAAAATCTGGATTGGGAAATTGAGGGTCGTATCCTTCTGCTTTTTCTTCTTCGGTCAAGTATCCTTTAATTAATAACTCAATAGTGTCTTTAATCGGTGAACCCGTTACTAAAATTTCTCGTTCTACTGGCAAAACAAAATCTTCTCCGCAAGTCATATCTTGATCTAACTTGCTATTATAATAAAAGAGTTTAACCTTCATTTTTACTATAGAAGGAGTAGATACAGAAGGACTTATCATGTTTGTATCTTGATGAATATAGGCAGGAAACTCCCAAAAAAATTTAGGACCCAAAACAGCTATTATTACAAGGAATATAGTCACAAAAATAGCTAATATCCCTATCCAAGTTGCAACAATGCTTTTTTTGTCTAAACAAGCTAGTCCAATTAAAATTATTAAAACAGGCCAAAGCTTCCATAAATTAAAATTAATATTAACTAATCCAAAATTTTCTAAAAAAATAAAAATTCCTCCTAAAATTATCAAAACACCCAAAAATACTCTTGTTAAATTAAAAGAAGGTTGCCCGCAATAAGTTTCATAAGATTGATATTGACTTTTTTGCTTTTTATTATTTTGTTTATCTTTTGCCATAAAATTAAAATTGTTTATTTGTATTATTAATTATTTTTATGCCAATAAAAATTAAAATAACCGCTAAGATAATTTGCCAATTAAGCCAATAAAAAAGCGTTGTTTGGAATAACTCCCGAAATAAAAAATTTAAACCAACTAATACAAATAATATCCCCATAATATTACCAAAAGATAAAATCTTATGATCGTCAAAATCTTCCGAAATATTTATATTGGTTTCTTCAGTTTTATCTTCTTCTTTTTTGCTGTCCTCAATCTTTTCAACTTTATTATTAGACTTTAATTGAGTAGTGTCATTGGGCATTAAAAGCGCTAAAATAAGATAAATAATAATTCCTGAACCGCCCATAAATATTAAAAATAAAAAAATAATTCTCATTACTAAAGAATCAACTTCTAAGTATTCGGCCAACCCCCCGCAAACTCCGAAAAATATTTTATCTTTTGAAGAACGATGCAATTTTTTTATATTTTTAGCCATATTTTATTTTACTAATATTTTTTATAATTAACTAATACTTAATTAATCTTTTATAAAATTATTAGTTATTATTATAACACAAATTATTTTAATAAACAATTTTAATTTTTGTAAAGAGGGTTCATTGCCCTTAATTTAGAAATTATTAATGGCAGGACTTTTAATGTTTTTTGAATATCTTCAGCCGTATTGCCTTTTCCTAAAGAAAATCTAATTGCCCCGTGCGCTGTCTCTGGAGAAAGACCCATTGCTAATAAAACATGAGATGGTTCTAAGCTACCTGAAGCACAAGCCGAGCCAGTTGACACTTCTATGCCCCGAAAATCCAACTCAAAAAGAATTGCTTCCCCTTCTGCGCCTAAAAACGAAAAATGGGCATGGGATGGCAAGGCATTATCAATATCAGTATTTAAAATAACATCGGGAATTTCTTTAAGTATTCCAGCTATTAACTTATTTCTTAATTTAAATATTTTAGAATTATTTTTTAGCCGTTCTCGGCCCGCCAACTCAATAGCTTTTCCCAATCCAACAATACCCGGAACATTTAAAGTGCCGCTTCTTAAATTATTCTCTTGATGTCCGCCTAGTTGTATTCCTTTTAAAGAAGAACCCTTTTTAACAAATAAAGCGCCTACTCCTTTGGGTCCATAAATTTTATGCCCCGATATACTTAAAAAATCTACTCCTAATTTTTGGACATCGCAATCTAAAGCATTAACTGCCTGAGTAGCATCAGTATGAAAATAAATTTTATTTTTCTGTTTTTTTAATAATTCTCCAATTTCTTGAATGGGCTCAATAACACCTACTTCATTATTAGCATACATAATTGAAACTAAAACTGTTTCTGGACGAATGGCTTTTTTAAAAATTTCAATATCTACAATGCCATTTGGCTTAACTGGCAAATAAGTAATTGAGACTCCTTCTTTTTCTAAATCAGCGCAAGGTTCTAAAATAGCATCGTGTTCTATTGATGAAGTAATAATATGAATTTTCTTTCGCAAGGGAGATAGGGCTTTTACTAATCCTTTCAAAACTAAATTATTAGATTCAGTCCCTCCAGATGTAAAAACAATCTCCGAAGTTTCACAGTTTAAAAAATTAGCTACCCTTTGCCGCGCTTTTTCCACTGCAAGAGCTCCTTCCTTTCCTAAAGAATATAATGAAGAAGCATTGCCAAATTTTTTGCTAAAATAAGGCAGCATTTCTTTCAAAACTCTCGGTTCAACAGGCGTGGTGGCGCTATGATCAAAATAAATAGTTTTCATTTTAGTTTATTTTGGTTGTCTTTATAATTTTTAATTGCCGCTTGCAAGGCCTCTACTCCCAGCATTGAACAATGAATTTTAGAAGCTGGTAATCCGCCTAAATCTTCTACAATGTCATCTTTAGTAATTTTAATAGCTTCATCAAGAGTTTTCCCCTTTACGATATCGGTTAAAGCTGAAGAAACCGCAATAGCAGCCGCGCACCCTAATGTTTCAAATTTAATATCTTTAATAATATTATCTTTAATTTTAAGATATATTTTCATTACATCGCCACAAACAGGGTTGCCCACCTCTCCAATTGCATCTGCATTTTTAATAGACCCCTGATTATGAGGATGCTTAAAATGTTCTAAAACTTTGTCTGAATAAATCATTTAATATAAATTTAATTCTTTTTATTTATTATTAAAAATAATCGGTAAAGTAAAAACTTTATTATTTTCTTCTTTATCGCTTGGATTTTCATTATAAAAAACTAAACGGCCACGAGAAGAATCTTTTGGAATAATAAAAGTTAAAGTGGCGCTAAATTTAATTGGCAACTCCATCCAATTAGTTAGAGCCGACAAAGAACTGGAGGCTAAAAGATTGCCTACCTCATCCAATAAATCAACCCGACCTGTCTGTCCCTCATAGCCTGTCCATCCTTGGCCCGCAACAGAGCCAGTGATTATTAATGGTGAGCTTATTATATCATTTTCTTTTAAGGTATCTAAAATTAAGCCAACTCCTATATTATTAGCTGATGATGAATTAGAATTTTTAATATTAAAATATTCTGGATTTAAAATATCTTGAATATGAAGAAAAGGAATTTCAACCTCTTGCTCTCCTTCGGCATAAGATGCCACAGCATAAGGGTCAAAATAAAAAACAAGCGAATAATCAGAAACATTAAAAGCTTTATAATTTTCTAAATCTGGACCGGCTCCCTCATTAATCCAATCTGACGAAAAAATGCCTTTTTGATTTAATTGATTAATCACGTAATCGGATATTGTTTTAAGATAATCTGAATTAAAAATAAATAAGTCTCCCAAAGATAATTCTTTTTGATTGTTAATATCAAAAACTTTAGTTTGAATATCTAAATTGGGATGCGCGCCGCCCGTAAAATAAATAATATTAAATTTATAGCTTAAAATACGCTGGTTATATATTTTTGAAGAATAACCAATGGTAAGATAATTTTTATAACTTGAATCTTGAGGAGGAACAGCTTCAAAAAATATTTTTTTATAAGCTGTTATTTGCTCATCAATAAAATCTTTAACTACCGTATCTATAGAAGCAATCCCAATAGTAGGATAAGTAACAATAATAGAATAATCATCTGTTTCTTCTGAAATAGTCGGCGCGTCTTTTACTTTTAAAATTTTTTTCTGGGAAGTTAAATCAATAGAAGAATTATTTTGGGATTCATTTGAAAAAAAAGATTTATAAAAATAATAAATTGCAAAAACTACGGCAACAATCAATAAAAAAAACAAAATCTTAATTCCCCAATTTTTCTTTTTTTTAATCATATATATTATTTAGAAGGATTAAGAAGAAAATAATTTTGCCCGCCTTGACGGTAATTAAAGCCAACATTATTCTTAAAAATAACTAAATTATCAATAAAATCATAAGGACCATATTCTATTCCATTAATGTTGGCAGTCCATTGTCCTCCTTTAGTTTGATATATAAACCCAAATTTTGAATCTACTATAGAAATTGTTTTGATAGCGCCATAAGGCCCGTAATCTTTGCCGCCCACATTAACCCATTCCTGGCCATCTTTTGAGTAAATATAACCAAAAGATTTATCAGATACTGAAAGATTTTTAACAAATTGATAAGGGCCATATTCCTTTCCCTTAACTACCACTTTCCATTGCCCATCTTTTTGATAAACATAACCATAACTATTATCGGAGACTGTTAACAAAATTGGATTGCTTGTATATGGTCCATACTTTTTATGATTAATTTCCACATACCATTGATTTTGGTCTGCATAAACAACTCCATAACTTTTATTAGCTAAAGCTGCTTGGACATACCCAACCGATGATTGAAAAACTTTATTTTTTGCACCATCTGTTCCGCTATTTTTATTAATATTAAAAAACACTATCACTGCCCCAATTAATAAAACAACAATAACACCAATTATAATTGGCACAATTGACAATTGCTTTTTTTGTTTTACTGGTTTAACAAAAGGGTTGTTTTGTATTTGTATATCTGACATAAATTTTTATAAAAATTATTTATATTTATTATATTTGATAACACTTAATATTATTGAAAAAATATTATTCTATTTCGCCATTTTCATTATATTCTACCACAAAGATATCAGTAAGCCCCTGGCTTTTCAAATCAAGATAATTCATAGAGTGAAAATTAAGAGCATCGTAAAAGTAACCCGTTACGACAGGTTTATTATTAGCGCTAATTGCTACATCGTCAACAGATTGAACTTCGCTCTCTAAGGAAACCGAACCGCCCAAATCTCTCGCCCACAGATAATCTCCTTCTTTAGTATATTTAGCTAAAAATCCGTCGCTTGCCAACCCATCGCTTACCGTAATTAAAGGTTGTCCAGTTTTTTGAGGGTCAAAATCGCAAACAGACCTAAATAACCCAGTTATATATAAATTGTCATCCGAATCTATTTTAATTTTAGAAGCTAAATCATTTTTAGTCCCGCCAAAACTTTTTGAAAAAATTACTTGGCCGTCTTTGTTTATTTTGGAAAAAAATATATCACTTCCCCCTCGACTAATCAATTTTTTATTACCCATCCCCAACACACCGCTAAAATTGCCAGCTAAATATAATTCATTATTTGGACTAATAGCTAAACTCGCTGAATAATCATTGCTTTCTCCTCCCCATGATTTAACCCATATAAAATTCAAATCTTTATCATATTTTGCCAAAAAAATATCAAAATCATCATCAGAAAAAACAGAAGCCGTTTTGTTTTTATTAACCTTAAAATCAAAATTACTGCGACCCACAAAATAACCAGTTAAATAAAGATTATTGTCAGGACTGATCTGAACTGCCACAGCTTCATCTCTAATCATCCCTCCCGCCATTAGAGCGCCTAAATATTTTCCATCCAAATCATATTTAGCTACAAACATATTTCTCGTTTTTCCGTTTCCATTGCTTGTTAAGCTATTTTGCGCAGTAATTTCATTCGGTTCATCTAAATTAATTGTTCCGTCAAAAACTCCAGTCACATAAATATTATTTTCACTATCTATAGTTAAACTTCTAACCTCCTCAAATCTTAAATCATTTTCTACAAAAGGTATTTTTTCTGGGTTGCCTATTTTTTTAGCCCACTTAAAATTTCCTACACTATCATATTTAGCTATAAATCCATCTCGGCCAGTTTCGGCGTCTAAATTAGCTTCTTCTTTTTCATTCGGATTAAAATCAGCCAATCCTCCAAAATATCCTACTAAATAAACATTGTTATTGTTATCCAACTTTAATTCTAAGGGCATGTCTTTTCCTGCCGAGCCAATACTAAATCCCCATAATAATTTTCGTTCAGGAGAATATTTCGCCAAATATATATCTGTGGCGCTGCTAATAAGGGAATTGCCGACTGAAGTGATTTCTTTCAATCCTCCTCTTACATCTAAATTAACTGTGCCCTGAAAATAACCAGTTATATAAAAGTTTCCTTCTGAATCAATAACAATAGCTTTTCCGCCGTCATATTTATCTGACCCCAAAGAAAAAGTAAATTCTTTTGAATTGGTTTCGGAATTAATTAATCCACCTTCATTAATAGGAGTTGCATATAAGTTATTATCTGCCATAGAAATTAAATTCGCCCTCCAAAGACTAATATTTTTTGCTTTTAAGGTATCAGCGCTAATATAATAAGAAAATCCCAATATTGCTAAAAGCAAAAAAATAGTATATTGCCGCCCCCCTACTATTCCCCAACCAATAAAAGCAAAAAAAATCGCCAACATTAAAAAGCTAACAAATAAAATTGTCCAAAGTTCAAAGCTTAAAACTGGTCCTAAAATGTTCAAGGATGAATAAACTGAAATCAAAACAATACCAAGATCAACCAAGACCATGGCAGTAAAAAAACCAGATAAAAATTTAGCAATTTCTTTTTTCTCCATTTTTGATTATTTTATTATATGACTTATACTATCTAATGGCAAGAGCAATGCCAAAAAAAAACCTACTTAATTCTCTGCTTGCATTTTTTAAATCTATAAGTTATTCTTAAAATATAATTTTAATTATAATCAATAATTTATGTTCAACAAAACAAAAATAACTTTTCTTTCCATTTTTTCTTCTTTGGGATTATTCTTTGCTTCCTTTGCTCAAGCAGTGTGTCCTGTTTGCACTGTTGGCGTTCTTGCTGGTTTAGGACTCGCCCGTTGGTTAAAGATAGATGATACAATTACGGGCTTATGGATTGGTGGCGCTACAGTAATGCTGATTATGTGGACATTTGTTTTTTTTGATAAAAAAAATATAAAATTTCCCGGAAGAAATATTATTACCATTATTGCTTATTACGCCTTTGTTTTTTGGCCATTACACTCTTTAGAGGTAATTGGCCACGAACAACACACAATTTGGGGAATGGATAAATTAATATTTTCAATAATTTTAGGAAGTGTTTCTTTATTTGGATTTGAAAGGTGGTATCGCTATATGCGCGCCAAAAGAGGCAAATCTTTATTTCGCTATCAAAAAGTTGTTTGGCCAATTCTCCCCTTAGTTATTCTGTCTATTTTCTTTTACTATATTACCAAATACCAATTACTTTGCTGTTATCAATAAAAATAATAAAAAAATAAAATAAACAAACCGTCTAATAGACGGTTTGTTTTTATTAACTTATTTAGACTATTTGCTGGTTTTCATCGTCGCCCGCGCTTCAATTAATTCTTTTCTTGCTTCAACTAATAATTGTTTATTTTCTTGCAAAATATTTTTATTTTTAGGATAATTTTCTAATTTTAGGGCCACAACACTATTAATAGCATTCTGCGCTTTATTTTGAGCACTTGCTATCTTAGACTTAACCATAGCATCGGTTGTTTGAGCATCCATTAAATCAACAATGTTCAATATTTTATCAGCATAACTTACTACGGCTATCTGAGATTGAAGAAAAGCAAAAATATTATATCGGTCTTTTAATGTTTTCCGGTCGTTGAATAAAACTGTCTTATCAGTATCCGCGTTAATTTTATCTTTTAATTGATTTAAGAAGTCTATTTCACTTTGAACCTCGGTCTTAAAAATATCTTTTTGCTCCGAACTAATTTTTTGCATTGCTTGAATTTTTTCAATTGATTGATTTAAAAAAGCAAGGCGACGAACTATTTCAGAAACAGCTTTTGTCTTTTGTTTTTGCATTAAAACAGCAGTTTCATCGGTTTTAGCTGACCCGCTCTGATTGTTTTCATTGGCCGCAAAAACATTATAAGCTAATAAAATTGCGCTAAGCGCTAAAATTGAAATAAATATTTTTGTTTTTTTCATATCTATATTTTTAATCTGAATTTATAAAAAAGCTAAATAAATTAAAAAATTATTCATCGCTCATTACATCAATAGGTGTATCGTTCAAAGCTTGCGTTAAGTCGCTTTCTGCTATATCTAACTGATTAAGCAAAATATCAATATTAGTGGTTTGGATAGCATTGTTAATAGAAGAAATGGGTTGACTGCTATTTTGGCTTAATGTTTTTTGGCTGTTCTCAATTGCAGCTGATAAATTAAAAGCGCTTAAATTAGTAAAAAGAAAATAAAACAAAATTATTATTGTTACAACTGCTCCGCTAATCCAAGGCCAATTATTTTTATTAAAATTATCAAAATTAAATAATTTTGGGGGCGTGGGTGGAGCTGAGGGTGAGGTTGAATTTAATGTTTCTTCTTCTTCCATAATTTTTGTTTTTCGTCACTTTAATTTATTTTTAAAATAAATTTAAAGTACTAAAAATTATTTTTTATCTTTATAAAAAACTTTATTATTCGCTTTTTTATATTATATCTCATATAAATTATTAAGCAATAAAACTTTTCCTTTTTAATTGTCTTTGATATTGAATTGCAAAACGATGCGCTTCATCTCGCGCTTCTATTAAAAGCGCTTGATTATTTTTTACCCACGCTAAAAAATCTCTATTTTGTTCAGAAAAAACAAATTCATTTTTATTTCTTTGTTTGCCTTTGGCAATTCCAATAATATGAACAAACCGATTATTTTTTTTAATAACTTTTTTGACTGCATTAACTTGCGGTTTTCCTCCATCTACTAAAATAACATCTGGCCAAGGCCAATCTTGATGCTTTAACCGTCTTTCTAAAATTTCTTTCAAACAATCTACATCGCTTTGCCCACTAATAGTTTTAATCTTAAACTTTTTATATTCGCTCTTAACCGGTCCTTTATTATTAAAAACAACTAAACTTCCGGTTTTCGCTTCGGTTCCTAAATTAGAAACATCATAAGCTTCAAGCCGTCTAATTTTTAAACTAATTGAAAAATCATCATTTTCTAAAAAACTTTTATCTAATATAGAAAAATCTTTAATTTTTTGAAGAGAAAATATCTGGTCGCGCAAACGTTTCGCTTCTTCAAAATTTTCTGCCTGCGCAGCTTGTTTCATTTTTTTGTTTAATGATTTTAGTAAATCGTCTTTTTTGCCGCTTAAAAAAGAAACTAATGGTTGAATAACTTTTTCTTGATACTCTTTTTTAGTAATTTCGTTAACGCAAACCCCCAAACAATTTCCTAACTGATAATCAAAACAAGGACGAGCTGGTTTATTTTTTTGAGGAGGAGAGCAACGAGAAACATTAAAAAGCGAATGAAGCATTTTTAAAACTTCTGAAAATTTCACTTCAGCATAAGGTCCAAAAATATACTTAAATTTCTTTTTCTCCTTTCCATTTAATAAAAGCAATTCTCGTTCCCGAATCGGCTGTAATTTTGGAAAATCTTCTCGCGTAATAGCTAAATAATTCCAACTTTTATCATCTTTTTCTTTAATATTATATTTAGGTTTAAACTTTTTAATATAATTAGCTTCTAAAAGCAAGGCCTCTAAAGCTGAGTCAGTGATCTTCCATTTTATATCAGTTACCTGAGGCATCATCATTTCAATAGGACGAAAAGTTTTTGGTTTCAAAAAATAACTTTTAACCCGACTTCTTAATGAGGTTGCTTTGCCTACATAAATTAAATCTCCTTTTTTATCATAAAAAAGATAAACCCCGGACTGATTAGGCAATTTTTTAATTTTTTCTGCTAAATTATTCATGGTCTTAAATTTCTAAAACTTTACGCAAATATTTTCCAGTAGCGCAAGGTTTTTTTGCAACTTCTTCAGGTGTACCTTCTGCCATCAATTGACCTCCTCGATCTCCCCCTTCCGGACCCAAATCAATAATCCAATCAGCGCATTTAATAAAATCTAAGTTATGTTCAATGACTAAAACCGTATTGCCATGCGCCACTAACTCCTGCAACAAAACAATTAGTTTTTTAATATCGTCATAATGTAAGCCCGTAGTTGGTTCATCTAATAAATAAAGAGTGCGAGTTAAACTATGCTTTGATAATTCACGGCTAAGTTTAATTCTTTGCGATTCTCCTCCGCTTAAAGTAGTAGCTGGCTGACCTAATGTTAAATATCCTAACCCAACTTCATTTAAAAATTTAAGCTTATCGTAAATGCTGGGAATATCATGAAAAAATTCTACTCCTTCTTCAATTGTCATATCTAAAACCTGTGAAATATTTTTACCTTTATAATTAATAAACAAGGTTTCTTTATTAAATCTTTTTCCCTTACAAACATCGCAAAGAATTTCCACGCTTGGCAAAAAATGCATTTCTATTTCTAAAATTCCTCTTCCCTCACAGCGCTCACAGCGCCCTCCAGGTTTATTAAAACTGAAACGGCCGGCTTTATATCCCCGCAATCGCGCCTCAGGTGTCATTGCAAAAATCTCCCTAATTTCATCAAACACTTTAGTATAAGTAGCCGGATTAGAGCGCGGTGTTCGTCCAATTGGCGATTGGTCAATTTTTATTATTCTATCTATATATTCTATGTTTTTAATTTCTTCTACTTTAATATCTCGTTTAATATGGTTAATTTTTCCACTTACATAACGATAGATAATATCATTCATTAAGGTTGATTTTCCAGAGCCAGAAACACCAGTCAAGCAAACAAACCTGCCTAAAGGTATTTCAACGCTTAAATTTTTTAAATTATGTTCATAAGCTTTTTGAACTTTTAATTTTAAAGTATTGTCTTGAATGCCTCGCCGATGAGCTGGTTTTTCTATAATTTTTTCCCGACGAAGATATTGTCCAGTTAAAGAACTTTTAGCGCTCCCCAAAACATTGCAATCATACATTGTTTTATTATTTTCCTTTAATAATAAATTATTTAGAGGTCCGGAAAAAACTATTTCTCCGCCCTGAACTCCGGCTTTCGGTCCAAAATCAACCACCCAATCGCTTTTTAAGATCGTATCTTCGTCATGCTCTACTATAATGATTGAATTTCCAATATCGCATAAATTCCGCAATGTTCTAATTAATCTTTCGTTGTCTTTTTGATGCAAACCAATAGTCGGTTCGTCTAAAACATACAACGCACCCACTAATTTTGTCCCGACTTGAGAAGCCAAACGAATTCTTTGCGATTCTCCTCCCGATAGAGTTCCTGCTTGTCTATTTAAGCCAATATAATTTAAACCAACATCCAACATAAATTGCAAACGATTTTTTATTTCGTTCAAAACTATTTCCGCAATTTCTCTTTCTTTTGAACTTAATTTTTTTTCTAATTCTTTGAAAAATAAAAACGCTTGTTCTATAGTTAAAGTAGTAACTTCCCAAATATTTTTTTCATCAATTGTAACACTTAAAGCATTTTTATTTAAACGTTTTCCCTCGCAAGCAGGACAAGGAGTTGTAGAAAAAATATTTTCTGTTCCTAATCCATGGCATTCTTCACAAAAACCATAAGGACTATTAAAACTAAACAATCTTGGTTCAATCTCCGGAAAACTAAAACCACACTGAGGACAAGAATATTCAGTACTCCAAATTTGCTCTTGTCCATCTGGAAAAATAACAGAGCATAAGCCATTGGCCATATCTATAGCAATTTCAAGCGCCTCATTCAGCCGAAATTCAAAATCATCATCAATAGAATTAAAAAATATCTTATCTATCACAATTTCAATTGTGTGTCTTTGATTTTTTTCTAAAAATACCCTTTCTTTTAGGTTTTTTAATTTTCCATCAATCCTAACTTCTGCAAATCCAGCCTCGTAGGTGTCCTGAAGTAATTGATAATACTCGCCTTTTCTGCCTCGCACCACCGGAGACAAAATTAATAATTGTCCAGTTTTATCTTTTTCTTTTAATATTCCTTCAATTCTTTTAAAGATTTCGTCAGTGGTAAATTTATTAATAGCAGTACCGCATTGAGGACAATGAGGATGTCCAATCCGCGCAAATAAAACTCTTAAATAATCATATATTTCCGTAAGAGTAGCAACGGTTGACCGTGGATTAGCGCTATGCGCTTTTTGACTGATAGAAATAGCTGGCGATAGCCCTTCAATTTCATCAACATCCGGCTTTTGCATTCCGCCTAAAAATTGGCGTGCGTAGGACGATAAAGATTCTATATACCTCCTTTGACCTTCGGCAAAAATTGTATCAAAAGCCAAACTAGATTTTCCAGAACCAGATACACCTGTAAAAACAACCATTTTATTGCGAGGCAATTCTAAAAATATATTTTTTAGGTTATGTTCTCTCGCTCCTTTAATTATTATTTTATTTTGCATAAAATTTTATTTTCTAAAAATATTTAATTTTTTGATTTTTGTTTTGAGTTTAATCTTTCTAATTCTTTAATTTCATCACGCAAAATAGCAGCTAGCTCAAACTCTAAAGATTCAGCCGCTTCTTTCATTTTTTGTTTTTTATCTTTAATAATTTCTTCTAATGGCCTTGCATCTCCTGTTAAATCTATCTCTAATATTTTCTGGCAGTGTTTTTTATCATATAAACTCCTATTTTCTAGTCCAAACTGCTCTAAAATATTTTTAATTTCTTTTTCAATTGTTTTAGGGGTAATGCCATTTTTTTGATTATAATCCAATTGAATTTGTCGCCGACGCTCTGTTTCTTCTACAGCTTTTTTGATAGAATCAGTGATTTTATCCGCGTACAAAATCACCTGCCCATTAATATTGCGCGCTGCTCGGCCAATTGTTTGAATTAAGCTTGTTTCGTTTCTCAAAAACCCTTCTTTATCAGCATCTAAAATAGCCACCAATGATACTTCTGGCATATCTAATCCCTCTCTTAATAAATTTACTCCCACAACGACATCAATATTCCCTTTCCTCAAATCAGTTATAATTTCCACTCTATCCAAGGTTTTAATGTCGCTATGAAGATATTTAACTTTTATCTTTTCTTTCTCTAAATAATCGGCTAAATCTTCCGCCATTCGTTTTGTCAAAGTCGTTACCAAGGTTCTTTCATTCTGTTTTATTCTTTCTTTTATTCTTTGAATTAAATCTTCAATTTGAGATTTTTTACCACCTCCCCCTGTAATTGGACAAATAACTACTTCTGGATCGACTAAACCAGTCGGGCGAACAATCTGTTCCACAATTTGAGCGCTTTCTTTAAGCTCTTTCTGTCCGGGCGTCGCTGAAACATAAATTACCCGCTTTGCCCTTTCTTCAAATTCATCATAACGAAGAGGCCGATTATCATAAGCCGACGGCAACCGAAAACCATTTTCTATTAAAGCTTTCTTTCTGCTAAAATCACCGGCATACATTCCTCCAATCTGCGGAATAGTAACATGCGATTCATCAATGACTACTAAAAATTCTTCTGAGGCTTTCTTAAAATAATCTAATAAAGTAAATGGTGGCTCTCCGGATTTGCGACCGTCAAAATGACGAGAATAATTTTCAATACCTTGGCAATAACCAATATTTTCAATCATCTCTAAATCATAATTTACTCTTCTTTCTAATCTTTCCCGTTCTAATGGCTTATTTTCTTTTTCAAAAAATTGCAACCGCTCTTTTAATTCTTCGCGAATAGATTTAATCGCTTCTTGCTTTCTATTTTCATTAATAAGATAATGTTTGGCTGGAAATAAAAATATCTCTTTAACTGCGCCTATTCTTTTTTTAGTAATTGGGTCTATTTTTTCAATTGAATCAATTTTTTCAGAAATAGAAAATCTATAAATAACTTTTTCATTAACCGGCATTAACTCCAAAACTTGGCCATGCAACCGAAATAGTCCTAAAAATAAATCTGCATTAGTTCTTTCAAATTGTAACTCAATTAACTTTCGCGCCAGTTCTAAGCGACTAATTTTTTGCCCTTCTTCCAAATGATAAACTGTTTGCTCATATTCTTCCGGAGAACCTAAACCATAAATGCAAGAAACTGAAGCTACAATAATTACGTCTGGCCTGCTCATTAAAGCTTGCGTACAAGCATGGCGCAATCTATCAATTTCTTCATTGATTTGCGCTTCTTTTTCTATATAGGTATCAGTCGCAGCAATATAAGTTTCGGGCTGATAATAATCATAATAACTGACAAAATATTCTACGGCATTGTCTGGGAAAAATTCCCGAAATTCATTACAAAGTTGCGCTGCTAAAGTTTTATTATGCGAAATCACCAGAGTTGGTCTCTGGATATAAGCAATGGCGTTGGCAATAGTAAATGTCTTTCCCGAACCGGTCACTCCCAATAAAGTTTGTTTAGCATACCCCTTTTGCCAACCCTCTACCAACTGTTTTATGGCTTTCGGTTGGTCCCCTTTCGGCTCTAATTTTGACTTGAGCCTAAACTGCATAGGGTTTTATCTTACCATATCAAAATTATTTTACAACCTCGTACATCATCTAAAATCCAACCAAGGATACATTGGATACATCATCTAAAATCTATAACAAAAATTCATCACGCCTGTTAGTAGACAAACAAGTAGAGTAAAATATGTTTGAAGGTGATGTTTGGGGTTTGATCCCTAAACATACCCTAAATATAGGAAAGTTTTTAAATTGGTTTGGCATCTAACTACTCTTGACGCAAGGCGGCAATTGGGTCAAGTTCTGCGGCTTGACGAGCTGGATAAACCCCAAAAATCAACCCCAAACCGCTTGAAAAAATTAAAGAAAATAGTACAGAGGATAAAGAAACCGCATAGGTCCATTTAATATTAAATATTACTGCTATATAATAAATTAAGTAAGAAACCCCTATTCCTAAAATAATTCCGCAAACGCCACCAATAAAAGTTAAAATAATTGACTCTATTAAAAATTGCCATAAGATGTCTTGTTTTTTGGCGCCGACAGCCCGTCTTAAACCAATCTCAAAAGTTCGTTCAATTACGGAAACATACATAATATTAGTAATGCCTACTCCACCCACTATTAAAGAAATTAAAGTTAGGGCAATTAATAATAAATTTATGCTATTCAAAACAGTATCTATAATGGCTTTAGCTTCCGCCATTGTCGTAACTTGAAAATCATCTTTAGAAGGATCGCTAATATTATGAAGTTCTTCCATTAAATAAATAATATCATCTTTGACCATGTCAATTTTAGAAGCGTCGTCTACTTCAACTAACGCCCCTATTACATAATCTGTTCCTAATATTTTTTTCTGTAGGGTTTTTACCGGAATATAAGCCATCAAATCTATATTTTCAATACTTCCTCCTTGTTTTTTTAAGACGCCGATAACCTTAAAACGAATCCCTCCCACATATACACTCTCTCCTATAGGGTCTTGTTCGCCAAATAAATCATCTTTTAATTTAGAACCCAAAACTGTCACTTGAGCCAAAGAGGCTTCTTCATCTTCAGTATAAAAACGACCGCTATCAAATTCTATTTTTTGCATATCGGCCGCGGAAGCGCTATAACCATAAACCATTGCTAATTGCTGATTGTCTTGATATTGAAAAACCTGTTGACTAATTACATAAGAAAAAATTGATTTAACGTTTGGCAATTTAGCAATGGCCTCAACATCTTTATTTTTGAAACTAGTAATACTATCACCACCGACCATTGCGGCAAGACTACTAACGCTTCGTTTACCGGGAATTTTTACTTCAACAGTAATACTGTTAGGATTATAAATTTCTAACTGAGACAAAACTAAATTTCTTAAACTTTGCCCAGCGCCTAACATAATTATTAAAAGCGCCATACCAATACTTAAAGCAATAATGGTTAAAATAGTTCGTGATTTTTGACGAACTAAATTTTTCCAAGCAATTTCAAAATAATTATTCCATTTATTCATAATGCAACGCTTCAATAGGATTTAATAAACTAGCTCGACGAGCAGGGGCTATTCCAAAAATTAAACCCACACCAACAGAAACAAAACATCCCAAAAAAATAGAAAATGGAGACACTATAAAATCCCACTGTAATCCAAAAAACTGAGCCACAACTGCAACCAACCAAGAAATCAGAGCGCCTAAAATAATTCCAATTACACCGGCAACTAAAGTAATAAAAGATGTTTCAATTAAAAATTGCAATGTAATATCAGAATTTTTCGCGCCGACAGCTTTTCGCAATCCAATTTCTCTGGTTCTTTCTTGCACAGTGGCTAACATTATATTCATAATTCCAAAACCGCCTACCAATAAAGATATACTAGCAATAGCTACTAAAAAAAATTGGACTGCGCTTGTAATTTGCGCGATTGCTTCAATGGCTGTTTCGCTCGAACGAACAGTAAAATCATCATCATCGGGATTATGAATATTATGAGAGCGTCGCAAAACATCTTCTATATACATAATTGTATCGTTAATATTTTCGGATTTATCTACTTTAACCCTGATAGAACTAACATAATCAATTCCTAAAAGCAAATTTTGAGCGGTTTTCAGAGGAATAAAAACTTCCTTATCTTGGGTTTGCGCCAAACCGCCACCCCGTTCTGCCAAAACTCCTATAACTGTAAAATTAACTTTTCTAATCTTTACCTTTTCTCCTAAAGGGTTTTGTTCGCCAAAAATATCTTTAGCCGCCTTACTGCCAAGCACAATAACTCTTGCATTATAATTATCTTCTTCTTCAGTAAAAAAACGGCCCGCTTGAAGTTTTGCTCCTTCTGCTTCTATATAAGTGGACATTACTCCCTTAAAAGTTAAAATTGGATTGTTGTCGCTCCAACTTAATACATCAGTTCCTTGCACATAAGCGCACACAGATTCAATATGAGGATTATCGGCTTTCAAAATTTGCGTTGCGTCTTTATATTTTAAAGTTGTTACTACATTGCCAAAAAGCGTACTCGGTGGTCCTTTTGGATTAGTTTTGCCCGGCATAATTATAATTAAATTAGAACCTAAAGTTTTAACTTCATTTAAGATTAATCCTTTCGCGGAATCTCCTAATGACATAACTACAATTACAGACATAATACCAATCACAATTCCAAGCATAGTTAAAAAAGAGCGCACTTTATTATGCACTAACGTTTTATAAGCGCTTGTAATTGATTCAACTAAATTCATAGTTATTTTTTTAATTCTTGATTTTCATTCGTATAGTATTGCCTATTCGTAATCGGGCTATCATCAATAATTACTCCATCTCGCAAAGTAATAATTCTTTCCGCGTGCTCGGCAGTATTTCTTTCATGAGTAACTAAAATAATAGTATTGCCTTTTTCGTTTAACTCTTGTAATATTTTCATTACTTGAAATCCAGATTTAGAATCTAAATTCCCGGTCGGTTCATCAGCAAAAATTACTTCTGGATTATTAACTAAAGCCCGCGCAATTGCTACCCTCTGCTTCTCTCCCCCTGAAAGATTAGCTGGGTTATAGTATAAACGATGGTCTAAACCAACCTCACTTAAATATTTTTTAGCGCGAAAAACTCTCTCTGTTGCACTTACTCCTGAATAATACATCGGCAGCATTACATTTTCTAAAACATTGGCTCTATTCAAAAGATTAAAAGATTGAAAAATAAATCCAACTTTTTTACTCCTCATTTCCGCCAATTCATCATCGCTTAGACTATTTACTTCTTTGCCTTCAAAAAAATACTGCCCTTTCGTCGGCTTATCTAAAAAACTTAAAATATGCATCAATGTTGATTTTCCTGAGCCAGATGGCCCCATAATAGAAACAAACTCTCCTTTTTTTATTTCAAAAGAAAGTCCTCGTAAAACATGGGTTACAACTTCACCCTCCTCATAATCTTTTATTAAATCCTTAACTCTAATTAACATAATTTTTACAAAATTTTTAAAATAACTGTTTCGTTTTCTTCTAATCCAGACAAAATTTCCACCAATCCATCGTCTGCCTTTAATCCTATTACAACATCTTTTTCAACTACCTGATTATTTTGATCTAAAACCCGCACATATTTTTGATTTGTTCCCGGACGTGTTAAAATTGATCTGGAGGGAAGATATAAAACATTTTCACGGTTATCAGTTTGAATTAAAATATTACAAGTCATGCCCGGTTTAAGCAGTTCATTATGCGTATCATTAATTGTTATCTTCACTTTATAATAAACAACGTCTCGGACAATCACAGCAGAGGGATCAATTGAAACCACTTTTCCTGTAAATTTTGTATCGGACCCCAAAGCATCAAAAGTAATAATCGCGTTTTTTCCAACTCTTATTTTAACAACATTTGTTTCGGGCACATCTACATTTATCTCAAAATGAGGAGATAATAATTCAAACATTGGCTCAGTTGAAGAAATTGTCTCTCCTTTGTTTTTATTAACTTTAGTAATTACTCCACTAATCGGCGCATAAATAATTGCTTTATTGCGATTAGCTTCAGCTTGCGCTAAAGCCGCTCGGTAATAAGCAATATCTACTTCACGAGGTTTAGCTACTAAAGTATCATAATTAGCTTTTTGTAGGTTTAAGGCCGCTTCTGCTGATTTAATATTATTTTCATTTTGTAATTTTGAAACAGCAATATCGTTTTTAACGCCAGCGATAGTAATTTTGGCTGTGCTAATAATTGATTTTTGATTATCTAAAGAAGCTTTTTCTTGTTCAGAAATTTTTGATTTATGGGGTTCAATATCTAAAATATCGCGATTACTAGTTAAAGAAACTAAAATGATATCTAAGCTTTCTAAGGCATTATTAATAGTAGCGTCAATATCGTTTTGATTTTGGCTTATTTTAGCTAAATTTAATAACCCATTAAATTTTAATAACGCATTATTTATTAAATCTAAATTATTTTGATATCTAATAGATTCTTGAGATGTATCGGTAAAATATTTAATTTTAAGGTCTCGCGTCGTCTTTAAGGTATTATTCATTTTAATTGATACATCATCTAATGATACTATAGCAGATTCATATTTTGAATTTAAACTTTCATTCGCAAGAGTGCGAGCATTATTAAGAGCAATTTCAGCCGATTCAATTTGTTTTTGAGCCGCATTAATTTGTTCTGGTGTCGCGCCAGCTAACTTTTGATCTAAAACAGCTTGGGCTTGCGCCACAGCCGCATCTAATTCGGTTAAGGTTAAATTAGCCAGCCACTGACCAGCATAAACTTTACTTCCTTCTTTTACGCCCACATAAGCAATTACCCCGGGAACTTGAAAGTTTAACGACAAATCTTCTGTAGCGTTAATATTGCCCGTCACTTCAACTGTTTGGGTTAAATTGCCTCTTTCTACTTTAACTGTTTCATAAGGAAATTTGCTTTTTTGTGAATTTGCTAAAAAAAACCAAGCTCCCACCACCACTATCGCTAAAACAATTAAGCTAATAATAAGTTTTTTTGATTTTAAAAATTTCCAATTAATTTTAATAGCCATTTTGATTTATTTTATATTTATATTTATCCTTAAATGTAACACTTTTATCTATAAAAGCAACCTATGTGTATAATGCCACCCTATTTTGCACTCTTGAGGCCTGTTTATTGGTTGATTAATTAACTTGTTTGCGACCTTGGTTTGAACTAATTGCTGTTTTACCATCCTAATATGTATTGTACAGGAGAAAGCTTGTTTTGAAAAGCATTACGCAATGGCGTGAGCACCATAAAATAACCTATTTATTAACATGTTTGCTGATCTTAAATAGTCCAAAATGTTTCTTTTAAGATGCCTCCTAAATTCATATTACGCCACTATTTTTTTGTAAAATCATCTTCTAAAGCTAAATAGGCCTTAGTAAATCTTTCTCTATCTTGGAAACCTAAATCTTTTACCATTCTTTCTATTTCTTTTTTAGTTCCTTCTATCTCTATAAACCTGCCAAAACTTAATTTATCAACATTAACTTTTACTGGTCTTTTAAATGACCATTCTTCTCTGAATTTTGTAAATTTTCTAATTCTATCATATCCAAAAAGTTGAAGAATCTTTATGGCATCTTTAAGGTTATCAATTTTTATTGAATACTCTTCCCTTTCAAAATATTTTGTCTTTTTATCTTTTCTTAATTTTACTGTAAAAACCAAAGAGCCATTTTCTTGCCTAATTCTTGGGAAAATGCCTTTCTCTATTGAATTATTAGAAAAGAAACCATAAGTAGTTTGGGTATATGATTTTCCTTTTTCGCCTCCCAATTCTTTTAACTTTTTAACTATATTCTCCTTATCTTTTAATTGAATTTTAATTTCTATTTCTTTTTGCATTGTATAAAATTAATCAATGAACTTAAGCAACAAATAGCTGCGGGACTTGGATTCGCCTGAGTTGTCGGTTTCTGCTGAAACCGCCCTCAGGCCCCGCTCGCCCCTCAGGTCAGATTCTGCTAAATCTGCCTTCGGGCTGGCCTCGGCTCGTCAGCCTCCGGCCCTTGATTAAGTACAATCAAGCGTCGTGGCTGCGCGTTCGAATCCAAGTTGAACTCTCAAAGTTTTATTATAAATATAA
>CALMWW010000035.1 GCA_937870835.1 uncultured bacterium | reverse complement strand
GTCCAAAGATTTCCTTCTACGATAGAAACCCTTGCGGAATTACAGATTGACCCTCTTTCATTAAAGGAAAAACCAAAAGAGACGATTAAAGCCGCTTGGGAAGCATTAAAGGCACCCGTATCAGAGGTAGGAAAAGATATTAAAGATTTATTTACTGGATTAAAAACAAAACGCACTACTGAAAAATTAGGCAAAGAATTAGAAGTTGCTGCTGGAATTGGAGGGATTTTCTTCAGTCCAATATCGGCTTTATTTGAAGGAGCATCAAAAATTCCCATTTTGGGTTCTGTCTCTAAATTGATGTCTCTTCCTTTTATTTTACTTGGAGAAACTGGAAAGGGCGTGTCTGATGAAATTATTAAACAATTACCTATTCCCGAGCAAGCCAAATCAGATATTCAAGAAGGAATGGGAGAAATTTTTGCTTTGGCTACTCAAATTATTGGCGGAATGGCAGGAGCGAAAACATTAAAAGTGGGCGGAGAGAAATATAATGAATTGGCTAAAAAATATGGGGAGAAAGAAGCTAATATAATTATTGATAAAGCCCAAGAGTGGGCGGAACAAGCGAAAGAACCAATACCAACAGAATTAGCAAAACCAAAAGCAGAATTAAAATCCATACTTCCTTCAGAAACCCCCACCAGAGGCGAAATTTTGCCCGTAGAGAAGGGTTTAGAGCCGAATAAGGCAATTATACCTGAGGCAAAACCAGAGATTAAACCAAAGATTAAACCAACCAAAAAATACATAGAAGTGCCAAGAGAGCAGTTGCCAATTAAAACACCGGGAGCAGAAAAAGGAGTTAGTAAATTGGAGTCAAGAATGAAGGGACTTTTTGAAACTAAAAATGTTGAAAAAGCAAAAGCAGAAGCAGAAGAAAGAGGGTTAGATATTTCTATTTATGATAAAATGAGCAAACCAGAACAATTACGAATGGCGGCTGAATTTGTAAATAAAAACCCCCAAAAGAAAGTATTAGACATTTTAGAGGGAAAAGAACCAACGCCGAAAGGATTACTTCATAATTCTTTAATGTTGGCGTTGGAAGAAAAAGCAAAATTAGACAAGAATGTTAATTTAGCGATTAAACTTGCTTCCTTGCGTTCAACCAGAATGGGACAAGAATTGAGTATTCTTACAGAGGTTTCTAATATTAGACCAGACATTGCCAAAATGAGTGAAATTATAAGAGCAAGAAAGGCAACTGCTCAAAGAAGTTTAAAAAAAGGAGAAACAATAGAGCAAAAAAAAGTAAAAATGAAATCAGAAATAAAAGCAGAACAATCAA
>CALMWW010000034.1 GCA_937870835.1 uncultured bacterium | reverse complement strand
GCTATATTGACAGGGAAGATTCTTACCGTCACTCTAAATGGCTTTCTTTTATGGAAAAAAGATTGAAATTAGCAAAGAATTTACTAAAAGATACAGGAGTAATTTTTGTTTCAATTGATGATAATGAGGTAGCGCAATTAAAAATGTTAATGGATAAACAACCTGAGCTATTCGGAGAGCGCAATCTTGTTGGTATTTTAAAATGGAAGCGAAAAAAACAACCATCTTTTTTACACAACCAAATAGCAGGTATGGCAGAATATATTTTGGTATATGCCAGAAATATTAACTCTGCCCCAAAATTGTCTTTAGAGAAGATAAGGGGAGATACTAAACCTTTATTTAATCCAAGCAATAAAGAGTCCGTAAGAAGTTTTCGTAAAGGAGTAAGGGCAAAATACAAAGAAGGAATAATTAAGAAAGGTAAGTATAAAATTAAGACGATGATAATAGAATACTTGGACAATGTGATAGTTGAAAATTTTAGGACCAAAAATGACTTTAAAATGAAAGCAAAATTTAGAGATAGTCAAAATAATATTGATAAATACATTGAAGATGATTTAATTTTTATTACAAAAAACAATACTTTAAGAAGAGAGGTGTCTGATGAAGAATCAGAGAGATTAAAACCAATTACCGATCT
The DNA here is from genome assembly GCA_937870835.1 of uncultured bacterium. Taxonomy (GTDB): domain Bacteria; phylum Patescibacteriota; class Minisyncoccia; order Minisyncoccales; family Minisyncoccaceae; genus UBA6220. Next base: position 2,494 of record CALMWW010000034.1, on the reverse strand, counting down.
TTTGTTAGACTGGGGACAAAATCAAGACGCGTTTGAAGAATTGAGAAATATTTTTGGTGAGGTTGTTTTTGAAAATCCAAAACCAACTTTATTAATAAAAAATCTAGTCAAAAGCTACACCAAAAGTAAAAATGAGAATATTTTAGATTTTTTTGCTGGTTCAGGCACAACCGGTCATGCTGTTTTAGAACTTAACAAAGAAGATGGCGGTAATCGTCAATTTATCCTTTGTACTAATAATGAAAATAATATTTGTACTGATGTTTGTTATCCAAGAATTAAAAAAGTAATAGAAGGGTATGAAAATTTAAAAGGCAAACGAGTTGAAGGATTAGGTGGCAATCTTAAATATTTCAAAACTGATTTTGTTAATTATGATGAGCCAACAGATAGAAACAAAATTGAACTTACCCAGCAGGCAACAGAGATGCTTTGTGTAAGGGAAGGAACTTTTGAGAAAGTGATAGATAATGAAAGATTTAAAATTTTCAAAAATTCAGATCATTATACCGGTATTATTTGGGACCAAGTGGCAATTCCAGATTTCAAAAAAGCGATAAAAGATATAAAAGGGAAATTCAGCGTCTATGTTTTTTCTTTGAGCGATGAAACTTTTGATGATGAGTTTAAAGATGTAAAACAAAAGGTCCAATTATCGCCCATACCCGAAGCGATTTTGCGGGTTTATAGAAGAATTTTTTAAATAGATATTATGAAGATAAGAAAGATAACAATTAAAAATTTTAGGTCGTTCAAAAATTCCACGACCATAGATTTTGAAGAAAACTATACAATTTTAGTTGGTAAAAATGGGGTTGGCAAAACCAGCATTTTAGAAGCGATAAATTTAGCGACAAGCTTTTCCTTTGTAGAAAGCAAAATAAAACCTGATGATTTTAATTCTGATACCGAGCCTATAGAAATTGAGGTGGAGTTTGATGATTATTTCTTTTTGAAAATTGCAGATTGGGTAAAATTGCCATCAAAAAAGATTAGGTTTGTTGCGAAATACCGCGATAAATCTTCGCCGGGCAAAGCGTTTTCAACAATTTTTACCACAACACATGTTGCTATTCCTGAATGCTATCAAAGATACGATGAATTAAAACCATCTTTAACTTCTACGAATTATATCCCACCTAAAGTCCAATTAAATACCAAAACAACAAACTATGAGTACTGGGTAAAAAAGAATAACGAGTTTAAAGAAATTCAGGGACGATTACTTGAAATTTACGGACAAGATAGTCTAGAAAATTTTCCCAGAATTTTTTATTTTTCAAAAGAAAGAGATAAGGATTTGAAACCCGGCTATTTTACGACCTTTCAAAAGATTTTAGATGAATTTAATTGGAGATTTTTTAAAGACTACAAAACAAGTGAAAGAAACGATTATGTTAAAAAATGGGAAGATATTTACTCTTTTATTATTAACAAAGTAGAGGACCCAAAACAATCAAAAATAATAAATCCCCTGGTAGATAAAATAAAGGACTTTTTGGGAGAAAAATTTAAAAGTTTTGAAATATCTCTTTTTAATCTACGACAACCATTTGATGATGCCTTCTTTTCATTAAGGGAGAACGACAAAATTATTACTTTATCAAGAATGGCTTCAGGCGAGTTGATGGTGATTGCTTATTTTTTGCTAAAATTGACTAGCGAATTATCAAAAGAAGAAATTATTTTCTTGATTGACGATCCGGAATTGCATTTACACCCGCAATTGCAATATAAACTGTTTAACGAAATTAAAGCATCGGACTATCAGCATATTTTAACCACCCATTCTGATATTTTTGTAGATTTAGGGAATTGGAAAACAATTAAAAGATTAACCAACGATGGTATTTACCCAGATAACGAAATGCTAAAAAAGATATACGGCAAAAGTGAGAATCTTGAAAAGGAATTGAGAGGACATTTAGATGATATAAAGACTCTGTGTCAAGATAAAACTATTTTCAGGCGGGAAGATAATGAAGTTTTATTTTGCGAGAAATGTTTATTAGTTGAGGGGCCAAACGATAAATATGGTCTTTTAGCACTGGCAAATAAATTAGATTTTGATTTTTCAAAATTAACAATAAGATATTGCGTTGGTAAAGGCAGTGTGCATTTTTATCAAACCATCTGTTTGGCCTATGGTATAGATTTCTTTGTTGTATATGATCAAGATGAACACGGAAAAGATGATTTAATAGAGGAGTTAGCGCTTGAAGACAGGGTTTTTTCATTTACTACTTCGTTTGAAAATCTTATCGGGAATGATAAATTGTATGAGATAATGGAAAAAATTGATGAATTAGATAAAAACGATCTGGACGGAGAAATTAAGGATTGTTTAGAAAATGTAAATAAGTTTTTAGAGAAATAACTATGCAATTAAAAATTTATCAAGAAAATGCAATAGAAGAATTATTAAAGAGCACCAAAAGACTTTTGGGTTATCCTGGTAGTAAAAAATTGGTTTTTAAGTCGCCGACCGGTTCGG
>CALMWW010000033.1 GCA_937870835.1 uncultured bacterium | reverse complement strand
TTGGCTTGCCCCTGCTTCCCCGAAGGGCTTGCACTGAGCTTGCCGAAGTGCTCCCGAATTAAAACCATCGCAAACTTTTGAAATCATTTTGCCAAATCTGATACACAAATCCAAAAAGCGGAATCTGACCTGACCGCCTCGCTTCGCTCGGCGGAACGCTCGGGCGTGGCGGAATTCCTCCCCCCAACCCCCTCCTTCCGCCACGCCCTCGCTTGGGCTTCGCAAAAAATTTTTGGCGACTTTTATTTTTTTAATCTTGTGCCTTTTTCAAATCTTGCCAAGAATATTGTTTAACATTTCCTTTTTCGTCACACGAAAAAACATAAAGCAATAATTTCTTGGCGACTTGCCACGGCAAACGACGCAAAGCAATTTTTGCAGATTTTTCTGGTAAACCTAACCCATAATAATATCTTGTGGTTCCACCAGTTTTCATGCGACTTATAACTTGTCCCAGAGAATAGACAAAGGCAACTTCGTTAGAACCGCGACCGATTCCTTGACCCTTACACTCAATTAAAAAATAACGAGCATAACGATTATGACGGACTCTTATATCAACACCGCGATCATGCAACGCCCCAAATTGTAAATTTGTGCCCCACTCTTTTCGGGAAAGATATTTGATAATTGAACTTTTTACAAATTCTTCTTTCATTTTCGTAATTGTGGATAACTTGTCTTTGATTTTCTATTTTCTTTCGATTATAATATTAGTATATGATAACTAAAAAACAGAGAGAAGTTCTCGACTTCATAATATCATACTCAAAGAAAAAGGGCTATGCTCCCTCACTTAATGAAATTTGTAAAAATTTTAAATTGTCTTCGGTTTCAACCGCACATTTTCATATATCTAAATTAAAAAAGGAAGGATACCTAGAAAAATTAAAAAATAAAGCACGAGCAATTAGTGTTCCCGAAAAAGAGCAACTAGTAAAAATTCCGCTCATGGGTGTAATTGCTGCCGGAGAACCAATCGAAGCAATTCGTCAAAATGAATATATCGCGGTAGCTAAAACAAAATTACCTCAAAATGGTGATTTTTATGCTTTGCGAGTAAGCGGAAATAGTATGATTGATGAAAACATAAAAGACGGCGATGTTGTTTTGGTTAAACAGCAAGAAGTCGCCGATAATGGACAAAGAGTGGTCGCTTTAATAGATAATTACGAAGCAACACTTAAAAAATATTATAGGGAACGAAATCAAGTTAGGCTTCAGCCGGCGAATAGTGCTTATGAACCGATTATTATACGAAAAGATAGAGACATAAAAATTCAGGGTGTTGTTATTGATGTTATTCAAAATGAACCGCAACAGATTGAAGATGTTTTAAAAACAATTTCAGTAAAAAGAAGCAAGACTCTACCTTTGAATAAAATTATTTTGGGTGATGCTCTTGCAGAACTTAAAAAACTTCCCGATGAAAGTTGTGATGTTGTTGTCATTGACCCTCCGTATAATATTGGAAAAGACTTTGGAAATAATATTGATAAAAGAGAGTTGGGTGAATATGTCTCTTGGTGTAAAGAGTGGATCAATGAAAGCATAAGAGCAATGAAACCGACGGGGACAATGTTTATTTACGGTTTTAGCGAAATCTTGGCTCATCTTTCCGTTGAAATTCCGATAAATAAACGCTGGCTTATTTGGCACTATACAAATAAAAATGTTGCCTCTTTAAATTTTTGGCAAAGAAGTCATGAAGCAATTATATGTGCATGGAAAGATAAGCCGATTTTTAATCGTGACGAGGTAAGAGAACCATACACAGAAGGATTTTTGAATGGAGCCGCTGGAAAAGTAAGAAAAGGAACAGTTGGAAGATTTAGTAAAAATGGGATGGAAACTGTCTATAAAGCACACGAGGGCGGAGCGTTGCCTCGTGATGTAATAAAAATACCAGCACTTGCGGGAGGAGCTGGAATGATAGAAAGGTGGTTTTTGTGTAAAACCTGTAATGGTGTTTTTGAACCGAGAGAATTAAAAAAACACGAGAAGCATGAAGTTATAAAACATCCGACACAAAAACCTCTCGAAATTTCAAGGAAATTGATTTTATCTGCTATGCCAAAAAAAGACGGCGTTGTATTGGTGCCGTTTGTTGGAACGGGCTCGGAGTGCGTAGCCGCGAAAGAGTTGGGGCAATCTTATATTGGCTTTGAAATAAATCCCGATTATATTCGTATAGCCGAAAAATTTTTAAACAATACAAAAATCACTCCAAAACTATTTTGATTTATCTATCTCTTTTTTTGTATTCTCAAAAACAAAAGGAGTAAAAACAACAAAGCCGTTAGAAAAACGCTTTAATTCTTTATTTTCTATAAAGCGTAAATATGGTAATTTAAATTCGCCGTCTTTTTTCTTTGGGTTTTCGAAATAATCACTACTTGGAACTTCATAGTTAATATCAATAAATTCACCTTCTATTTTATTTTTAACGCCCCCTTTACCTCGCCTAACCTCTCCGCTAAATGATTTCTTTTTAACTTGGTAATTCAAAATTTTTCCTTTGTATTTAACTTGAAAATCGGCTCCTTGGTGATCAAGTTCCTCTGACATTGAAACTGTTCCTTCGCCAAAAACAGATTCCGCAACATAACCGGCATGAATTTGGGTAATAATACTTGCCCATGTTCTATAAATTCTTGCAGGCAGTCCACGATAAAAACAATCCTCACACATTGTTGTCCTTTTTCTAAAAGATTCTATTTCTGTTTTCTGAGAGTTTAAATATTCTTTATAAAAATCTTCGAATGACAAAAATTTCTTTTGATCCCAATATACTTTATAAAGCATATTTATGGCTTGAACTTCCTTGGGCATGTCCATTTCCACAATTTTAACAGGCCTATATTTATCGCGATAGGATTTGAGATCAACGGATTGTAAAAATTTATCGAATTTCTGTACTAACATAAAATTATAAGAAATATGAGGAAGGTTTTTTATAAAGTTGCGTAAACTTTT
>CALMWW010000032.1 GCA_937870835.1 uncultured bacterium | reverse complement strand
CCGGTTACATCAAAATATCCACGCAAAAATTCTTTTTGCTTTTCTTTGTCTGCCTGAAAAATTGCTTTTGGTATTCTGAAAGAATGATAATCGCTAAAATCACCATTCAAAAGATAGCTTAAAAATTGCCATGTTAAATCGGTGTTTCGCCAAACGACTACAAGGCTAACGCCCCTATTGTCCTCGTCATTAAATTTGCTCACATCAAGCCCAAGCCGTTTTATTCTTTCAACAATTTTATCCAAACTGTTTGATAAATAAATTTGAGTATCAAATTTTTTACTTGAATCAATCGGGCTTGTGGCCTCCAAATTTTTAAATGGAAAATCCACGACTAATTTATTTAACTCTGCCGATTTTATAATCGTACCCCTACCGACAATTAAGCCTAGAAAATAGGCAATGTCTTCACTCAAAAATGATGATACTTTATTTGTTATGTCCATATTTTTTGAAAATTAAAATGTATTCGTGAACCTTATTAACAATAAACTTGTAAGGATAGCCCAAAGGCTTGCAATTATTATATTCCTTTTGTCTATCCCAAATTAACAAATCCTCAAAAGTAAATCCGACCTCTTCCATTATTTTGGCAACATCGCTATGAAATGGATAAAATTTACTACCCTTGCGAATATCCATAACAACCATTACACAATATCCATTTTCGCGAATGGTTTTCGCAACTTCCGCCATTATTCTTTTCAACTCCTCAAGAAAATTATTGTAAGATTCAATATTTCCAATATCTTGAGTTTTGTTGGTATAATTTCTGCCAACTTTCAAATCGGCGCTTCGGCGAGCGTTCAAAATATCCCAATATGGAGGAGAAGTTAAACACAAATCAATGCTGTTTGGTTCAATGAATTTTGTAATTTCCCTTGCGTCTTTTACAAAATATTTTATTTTTCCATTTTCTTTGTATGGTAGATAATGATTATTGATTCTGCTAAAAAATAATTTTTGAAATTCATCACTAACATCAACACCGTAAACATTCATTCCTTTTTTCAGTCCCGCTATAAGCGTGCTTCCGCTTCCAGCAAAACAATCTAAAATATTTTTTCCCGATCCATTTGTCAAGACATCAATTATTCTCTCCGCTAATTGCAATGGAAAAATAGCAGGGTGTTTTAATCTATATTCTTCTTGATTTTTGGCAATATCTCGCCAAATGCTAAAAGAATATTGCAACCAAGATTGCCCGTCTAACTTGTTTGCTCTTTTTGTGGCAAGCCCTGTTTCAATAAAATATAATCGTTCCTCTGTGTTTTTTGGATCATCATCTTTTTGATTTATACTTTTGTATCTTTTATGAGTTTTTTTGAATAATTGCACCTTGCCTTTGCGAGTCAAAATATTTTTTATTTCGCTATCCGTAATCACTCCCTCGTTGTTATAACTAAGCAATATATATTTTGCATTTGCGATAGAAATCAAATGATCAAGCGCTTTGTTTGCTCGTCCTTTATAGCAATATTCAGAAAGCTGATGATCGTAATTTCTCATTCCTGTTTTTCCTGAAATTATGGGCTTTTTTGTCCCAAACCACCCTTCGGCTACTAATTCCAAAATAAAATAGTTAGCCGCGTATTGTCTGCTATTATACGGCGGATCTAAATATAAAATATCAATATTTTTAATTTCTTTTATCAATTCGTTTGCGTCTTTTTTGAACGCTTTATTTTTTCTAATACTTGGAATTATTTCTGGTGCCGTTAAAATTATCGGCTTCATTGCTCTTTGATCCCAAGTTTTTAAATAAGCGCTATATGTCCCAGCGACATTTGAAACCAAATTTATCGCTTCAAGCAAGGCGGTTATCAAATAATAATATTCTAATTCGTTGATAACATCAGCGTTTTTCCATTCCTCAATTTTTTCTCTTATCGCGTCAATTTTTTGTCCATTTTCATTTGAAAAATATTTACGCCCCTCGTTGCCGTCAGGGCAATAATTTTTGAAAATGAAACCTTTTTTAGGCGACAAATTATTGAGATAGCCAATCACATAATTTTGATCTATGTGATTAACTCCTAAATGCTTTTTTAATTTTAAAAATGTTGGCTCTTGATTTAACTCAATATAAGTTTTTGCCAAGGCATAAGAAAATTCCAAAAAATCATTGGCGATAACTGTATAACCTTTTTTCTTGAAATGTTGAGCAACAACAGTTGTGCCAGTAAAAAGGTCAACAAATTTTGCGCCATGATTTAATTCGGTTTTTTTAACACCGATTTCTATTAAATCCAATAATTTGTCTTTTCCGCCGTAATAACGCATAAAATTTTATTTTATTAAATCCTCAATAGGCGCGTTTAATGCCTTGGCGATCTTTTTCAAAGTTTCAATGGTAGGATTTCCTTGTTTTCCCGCTTCTATGTTGATAATCGTATTATTGGAAACATCGGCAAGGCGCGCCAGTTTCTCTTGGGAAATTCCCATTTTTTCTCTTAACCGCTTTACGGTCTTTGCTATGTTGTTTTTACTTGACTCTGCCATAATTTAAATATTAAATTGTGGTATACTTACTTATGAAAATGTTTCTTTCCCACAACATAATATTACTAAAATATTTAAGAATCGTAAAGGAAAAAGGGGGCAGAATATCAAAAACGCTGAAATTGTAAACTGGCGGAGGAGAAGGGATTCGAACCCTTGATGCCATATAGGCATAGCGCTTTTCG
>CALMWW010000031.1 GCA_937870835.1 uncultured bacterium | reverse complement strand
AAAAATTCTTTAATTTTTGGCTGATTGTTTTTGTCTTTTTGATTGGTTTAATTATTTTGAACGCCACGCGGGCTGTTTTTGTGGGTTTACTGGGCGCTTTGCTTTTAATGACTTTCTTTTTGCTTTTAAGAAAAGATAAAGAAAGCCAGATTTTTAAAAAAATCGCCTTAGTTTTAACCATTACTATTTTAACTGTTTTTGGTTTGCTTTTTGCTTTTCGCCATCAGCCATTTGTTCAGGAAAGATTATTTCTTCAACGTTTAACTACTTTTAATTTTCAAGATCCGGCAACTGCTTCTCGTTTGCTTTCTTACCGGATTGGCTTAAAGATTTTTGCCCAAAGCCCAATTTTAGGCTGGGGATTAGATAGTTATCATTATCTTTATCCGAAAAACTTTGATCCCCAGATGTCCAAAATCCTGCCTGATTTTATGTTTGACCGGGTCCATAATAAATATTTAGAAATTTTAACGGATGCCGGTCTGCTTGGTTTACTGGCTTATTTTTTCATTATTTACTGGATTATAAAAATTTTAAGGAAAAAATCTCAAGAATCATTTTTATTGGCTTTGCCTTTTTGGGGATTATTTACGGCTTATTTTATTCAGCTTTTCTTTATCTTTGATTTTTTGGAGAGCTATCTTTTGCTGTTTTTAACATTGGCTTTTCTGGCAAAATGGAGCGAAGACGATTTTCTCAGGAAAAAAGAAAGAAAATTAGACAATGCTGATGAAAAAAATTCGGTTAATGGCCAAAAATCTCTGGTTAATCAAAAAAATTATTCTTCTGATCTCTTAAAAATTTTCCTTTTTATCATTGCCCTTGCTTTTGTTTTGATTAGTTCAGTTAGATGGTTAATTGGCCCGCTTTATCAGTATTATTATGTCATTGACAGCCGAAAGCAGTTTGTTTTAAAAAATGACGATTTAGCGTTAAAAGAAATAAGAAAAATATTTTATTATCAGACGCCTTATACTGAAGATGTTTTCATTGGCTTAAAGAAAGTGTCTGATGATGTAAAAATGAAATTAAGCCCAGAAACAAGAGCTGAATTTTTAACTATTTTAGCGGAGAAAGGGGAGGAGATTTATCATCAAAAAAAGTACACTTATTCTTTTTTGACAGCTTATGCTGATATTTTAATTGATTTGAGCGAAATAAATCCTTCTAAAAAAGATCTTTTAAAACAGATTTTAGAAGAGCTTTTAACTTATGATATTCCTTATTCTTACAGCGTGGCAGCAAAATATTATTTGGTTTTAGAACGCGATTTATCCAAGGCCAAAGAAATGCTGGAAAAATCAATTAGTTTAACTGATTATTTAACAGAAAATTACTATATGCTTTAGATCGGAAGAGCACACGTCTGAACTC
>CALMWW010000030.1 GCA_937870835.1 uncultured bacterium | reverse complement strand
TTTTGTCCCGTAAGGCTCTTTTTAGAATTATCTTAATCGCCTCTTCGCCCAGTTGCTTCAAGACAAAAACCCGACAACGCGACAAAAGTGCCGAGTTAATTTCAAAACTCGGGTTTTCGGTCGTGGCACCGATTAGAGTCACCGTCCCGTTCTCCACATGCGGCAAAAGCGCGTCTTGCTGAGACTTGCTCCAACGGTGAATCTCATCAATAAACAAAATGGTTCGTTTATTTTCTGTTAGCCGCCTATCAGCTTCCTTGATTACAATTCGCAGTTCGGCCACCCCCGAGGTCACCGCCGAAAAAGCGACAAATTCCGCGCCGGACATTTTGGCGATAATTCTGGCCAAAGTCGTCTTACCCGAACCGGGCGGGCCCCAAAAGATTAGAGAAGGAATTTCGTCCTGTTCTATCAGTTTACGCAAAAGCTTTCCTTCGCCGACAATGTCCGCCTGACCGACAAAATCCACCAGGTTTTCTGGCCTCAAACGATCTGCCAAGGGCGCTATTTTATTGCTATCATTTACGTTCGCTTTAGCCATAAATTAAGCATAAAACAATTGAGAGAAGATGTATAGAAGATGGAGTTGGTTTATACCCCTCAAATAGTAAAGACAAATTTGGGTGGAACACTAGGGCTATAACGTTTCGGCATATCTGATGTTTGCCGTAGCGTAGCGGAGGCAAATATGGGTGGAGGCTTTTGTATAAAAGCCGTAACCAGATATGCCGCGTTATGCGATGTGCATGTTTTACTTTAATCCCGATAGCAATCGGGATTGCTCTAAAAAAGAATTTTAATTTTGTTTTTTTTTGTTTTGAAAAAATGAAAGAGGGGTTAGGGGTGAATTTCATTTTTTCAAAACTCTTTATTCTGTTTGAGGGAGGGGCAAGAGGGGAATTAAAGGGGTGAATTGTCCCGACCGAAAACATCTTCTTATATTTCCAATAATTCCCAATTAGAAAAGTCATCAGGGTTAAGCTCCGTACCTTGTTCTTTGTAGCACATCCAGCGTCCAGAAAAATCTTTTGAGTTTGTATTTGCCACAATTCCACCGGAAATGTTTTTGTGATTTTTTATGTATTCCTGCAAACCGTCGCTTTTTTCTCGTGCGTCTTTAATTGTGTTTCCGCTTTTCGTATCAAACAAACCTATTTTTCCGTTTTTCAACTTTACAATAAAATCAACATAAAAAGGTTTTTGCTCGTCATTCTCAATATAAGGAACGGCAAAAAATGTCGCGTCTCTGTCGCCGTTTTTAAACCACCATTCAATTTGATCTGATTTTTCAAGGAATTTAATAAACGCGTCTTCAGTTTTCCATTTATTATCATAATAAAACGGCTTCATTGCTGATAATTTTGTTTTAAACTCCGTAAAGTTTCCGCCGAAGTTCAACATTTCAGGTAATTCCCAACCGGCAGATTTTTGCAGTTCTCCTTCTCTTTTTTGAGTTTCGGCAATGTATTTTCCTTTGGTGCTATCAATAACATTACAAAAATGCTGGCTATTTTTTGGGCTTAATACAATATTTATAATTTCAGCAAAGCGGTCGGTATATTCCATACCAAGACGCATTCTAAAAAAGTAGTAAATTGCTTCTTTCAGCCTGCCGACTGAGCGGTCTTCAGGATAAAAAGGCGATAGATTATTTTTTACAAAAAAGTCATAGAGCTTTTGTAAATCAGCTTCGTTTTCGGTGTTGATTTTTGCTTCGCCTTTGATTTCCGCATTTGCCAACTTATCAACGCCTTCCGCTTCATAATCGGAAATTAAAGATAATTCCAGTTTTTGTCCTTTGGTTTCAATTTTCTTTTCGAGGTCGTATTTTTTAGCCTCATCTAAAAAGATGTTGATAAACTTCGGGCTTAAACGAGTTTTTTCTCGTTGTCGCAAGCGATAAACAGATTCTAACTTAATTGGCTTGTAGTTTTCTGTTCTTTGACTGGTATAAATCGTTACATAATTTCTAGCCATGTCTTCCTTGATTTCAATATCAGCAAGGTTTGTAAACACAAAGCCGTGATTCAATATTTCCTGTTTGTAGTGTCCTGCGTCTGGTTCGGGCATACGCATAATTCGTCCGACTGTTTGGACTGAAAATGTGAGACTTTTCCAATCTCTGAAAAGCACCAAGACTTGAGCGCGAGGGCAATCCCAACCAAGAGCGATTGCTTGTTTGAAAATCAAAACTTCGGTTTCGTGGTCATTTTTGGCGATATTTTCAAGGTTTTCCTTTTCTTCTGATAAATAAATTGCCAGTTTTCCGTTTTCGGTAGTCATTCCATATTTATCTTTTAAAATCCGCACAACCTCATCTTTTATCAAATCCTCCTGCTGTGTTTTTCGATCGGGCAATTGAATCAATAAAAGCGGATTTATGTTTAATCCTGCTTCTTTATATGCTTTGGAAATTTCTGATCGTTTTTTTATTGCCTCTTCAAGCACCATTGCATCTGTTCCGTCAGCAAGAGCGGTTTTTAAACTATCTCCAGATAAAACATTTTTGAAATTTGGATTAAGGATTACTGATTTTTTAATCATTCCTTCCAGTTTCACATCTTCCAAAGGCACAGCAACAATCTCGTCAGGATTTGAAATAATTGGAGTAGCAGAAACTTCAATCGTCAATCTTGGGGCAATATCGGAAATTAAATCTTGTGAAATGTCGCTCGTTGCGTGGTGGTGGCTTTCATCAATAATCAAAACGATTTCTCGTCCTGCTTCTTTCGTGTTTTCAACAATTTTGCCGAGATAAAATTCTTTTTCGTTCTCTTTTACAATAGTATTTTTGTCTTTTTTGTTTATGCTTTCCCAATTCAAAAACAAGATTTCATTTTCACTAATTTGTTTGTCGGTCAAATCTTCAAAATTTGAACATTCCAAAGCCCTTGTATCTTCATAATACTTTTCCAGCTTTTCTTTGCTTTGGGTGTGTAATTTTCTTGGAGCAGTCCAAATAAACGAAAGAGGAATTTTGATTTCTTTGTCGTCAATGAGTTGCTTCAAAAATTCCGCCGTCATTATGGTTTTGCCCGAGCCGGTCGGAGCTTTAAAAATAACTTTCTTCTCACCGCTTTGAGCCAGCAGTTCTTTGCTTCTTGTGAGAAGTTTTTTTGTTGCTGTATTTTGATAGTCTTTTAGTTGCATAGTTTTTCCATTATTTAAATATTCTGCGATAAACTCGGAGTATCGCTTCTGGTATTGGTGATAATTTTACTTTTTTCTTCATATCTTCAAATTCCTCGTCAAAGGTATCATCGCCGAGTGAGAAAATATAAAGACTGAATTTGCCGTCTATTTTGGTAATTTCCTTTTTAAAGTCGTTTATCGCCTGATGATCAAAAACAATTCCAGTATATCGTTTCTTGTTTTTAAAAATTTTATATTGCTTTGTTGTTTTTACTTCCTCAAAAGTATCTTCTTTTACACAAAGCATTTCCGTTGCTTTTTCAGTTAGAGCGATTTTGTTTTTGTCAGTTGTGTCAGCGGGAACAAAAGAAGTTTTGAAATATTTTATATTTCCGCCTAATCCTTCAATTTTAGCCTTTTGAATATCCGTATACCCTTCAATAACTTTTTTAATTCTAGGATAACAAATTTCTTCTGCAATATTTCCCTCATTGTTTGTGCATATAATAAATTTTCTTTTACCTTCGTCATTTGAATTTAAATTCAAAACAGCGTGTGCCGTTGTGCCAGAGCCTGCAAAAAAGTCTAAAATTATACTATCTTTAGGGTGTACTGAGGCTTTAATTGCTTCTTCAACAGCATGTAAAGATTTTGGGAATGGAAAATCTTTATTTAAAATATTCTTAACAAGCTCGGTGCCGTATTTCTTTGCGTTGTACTTTGGTGAAATCCAAACAGTTTTATAATTAATTTTATTTTTTGTTCGAATTATCTGCGGCTCTTTTGTCCTAGAATTTATTTTTACACTTAATTCATTAATAATTTCTTCAACCGAGTTTCTGGAAAATAACCATTTTCTTTCAACCCCGTCATTGTCTATTGGGTATATTTCTAAAATTTTACCATTTTGGACAACTCGTGATTTAGGGTGAAAATTAATAGCGCAAACATCGCCAAATCCAACAACTTCATTGTTTTTTACTAGTATAGGATAAAACGAGTTGTTGCCAGATTCTCTTAAATAGCTTTTTGTATTACCTTTTGCTCCGTTTATAAACGGTCGTACGTCGGCGCCATCTTCATCTCTTTCTTCTAATGCAATACTTTTTTCTGATCCATTATATACAAAAAACAAAAATTCATTGTTATTTGAAAAATTTTTTCCTTGTATTCCGCTTGGATTGTGAATGACCGTAACGGGTGTAATGTGTTTAGACGGAAATAGCTCTTCTAAAAGTACGCCCAGATGCGATATTTCGTTTTCATCAATTGCACAAATTAAAATTCCATTCTTTTTTAATACATTTTTTGCGATTTTCAATCGATTATTCATCATTGAAAGCCATTTGCTATGTCTCCAACGATCATTTATATCAACATAGTCATTGTTGTATTTCCAATCTTTAGCCCCCGTGTTGTACGGCGGATCAATGTAAATAACATCAATCTTTCCTTTGTGGGTGTAATTTAAAACTGAAAGTGCGTGAAAATTATCGCCTTCAATTAATAAATTTATAGGCTTGTCGGGGTCAGTAATTATTTCTTTGCTTTTTACTTCTTCCAAAACTGGCAATTCAGTTTTGCATTGCTCAACAACATTTTCCGGCTTATCTTCCCAAACAAGCCCATATTTTTTTCGTTTACGAAGTTGGTCAATCTCTTTGATTAACTCTTTTCTATCCCAATTTGTATAATCTTTTTTTGCCATAGTTTTGTATCCAAGTTAAACAGTATTATTGTATTCGTCTTCCCCTTATAAATAAATCGTTTTCGGAGCGATAGCGGAGAAAACACCTTATTACCCCTCTTTAATTAATGAAAAAGAAATTTGAAAATTTTTTAAAACAATTAAGGCGATAGCACGAAAAAGAAAAGGAATATTTCAGCTAACTCGTTTTTATGCGAGATGTTTGTGTGATATAGTACTAATATAAGTATTATATGCGAATATCTGTATAACTTTTACTAAACTAATTATATCAATAGACCCTAGACATATGCAACAGTGGCTAAACCAAGTAAAAACCGAGTTAAAAATCCGTAATTATAGCCCCAAAACCGTAAGTGCTTATTTATCATGCCTTGAGAATTATTTTGTGTATAAAAAAGTAAATTTAGACAAAATTGATCAGGATGATATTCGTCAATATTTATTGTACAAACAAGATAAAGGCTATTCCCCACAAACTGTTAATTTGTATCTGAATGCGATCAAGTTTTTCTATCATTATATTATTAGATCGCCCGAGAATTTTAATATTAAATTTACCAAAAGAAACAAATCATTGCCGGTAGTTTTGAGTCGCCAAGAGATTCAGGATTTACTCAAGACTATAAAAAACAACAAACACTCTTTATTGCTATCTTTGTCTTATGGTGCCGGCTTGAGGGTGAGTGAAGCGATAAATTTGAAAGTTAATGATTTAGATTTAGATGAGCTAACCATTCATATTAAGGAAGCTAAAGGAAAAAAGGATCGCCTAACACTAATTCCAGAGAAACTGGTTGAGAGTTTACGGAATTTAATTGCCGATAAGGCTTCACACGATTATCTGTTTACCAGCGAAAGAGGAGGTAAATTGACGGAACGAACCGCTCAAATGGTTTTTGAAAAGGCGCTTAAAAATTCAAGTATAAAAAAAGACGCCACTTTTCACAGCTTGCGCCACAGTTTTGCTACTCATTTATTGGAAAATGGAGTAGATGTCAGGTACGTGCAGGAACTTTTGGGACATCAAAATATCCGCACTACCCAAATCTATACCCATGTCACAAACCCGGGAATAAAGAATATAAAAAGCCCTCTATAGTCTAGGTTTATTTTTTGTGCCTCCAGTAGGAATCGAACCTACATCTAGGGCTTAGGAGTCCCTTGTTCTA
>CALMWW010000029.1 GCA_937870835.1 uncultured bacterium | reverse complement strand
AATTTTAAAACAATTAAAATTATTAATCAATAAAAAAGATTCAAAAAAAAATGAATCTATTTTACTTAAAATTATAAGGATAAGGGCAAAGTGGCGTATCAATAAAAAACTGATTCTCGTTTCTCGCATACCAAGCGGCTTTATGTAAATCCTGAAGCCGGTCTTGATAACAATGCAAGGAAGAAGAATAATCAAGCCATCTTTCAATCTGGCAATGATTCGGCTTCAAGAAAAAGTGCTGAAAGGCTCTATTCAAACAAATAATATTGGCTTGAACAGCATTAATGTCCCTAGACCGCCAATAAAGTCGTAAATCTACTTTATCTTGCCCATTATCATCTTTTCCTAAATAAATAACTTGGATAATTTGCAAGCAAGGAGGTTCGTCATTATAACGGTCTTGCGCTGGTTGCCAAGTAATAGCTTGAACCCTATTAGAGCTAATCTGCTCTTTAACCAAAACAGCCAAATTTTTCCGCATTGCCTCCAATTGGTCAATTGGATAAAGAAATCTATCTAAATAAAGATATTTAAATTTATGCGGATCATTGTACGGCAATTGACGCCAATTTTCAACATACTTGGTTGTAAACTGATGACAATAGGCCTCTAATTGTTTTTGACGGAATGGAAATAATGGATGCATTACTCCTTTTTCAATTTGAGTAATGGCCTCGCCAGTAAAAATTAACATCTGACAAGTGTCTATAATCTCTTTGCGCTCAATTACTTCTGGGAAACCTTCTTTGGGACCACCAATAGTCCTAAAGATTCCCTCCTCCTCTATAAAAGCGGCGGCCTTTTGCCAGCCACGCGGAAAACTTGTTTCCTTAATAACATTAACTTCTGATAATTCCATGCTCATTCTCCTAATAATAATTGACAAAGGACAGAATGTCCTGTCCTTAAATTATCAGCCTCTTTAGCGCTTGTCAAATTACTGTTTATTAAATAATAATAGGCTGGCCGCTTAAAAAATAAAAAATTCTACTGCACCAAGCAAATATCCAATTAATTCCCGGAAAAATAAAAATGAAAAAAATTAAAATGAGAGAACCAAATTTATAGAAAAAAATTCTTATTTTTTCTAAATACTCTCCCTGCGGTAAAAGGTCAAATAGAATATGAAATCCATCTAATGGAAAAATTGGGATTAAATTAAAGAGCGCTAGACATAAATTGTAAATTGAAACTAATTGAAAAATATCGTAGGCTCCTTGATTTAGAGTGGGCGCAAAACGAATTACTAACGCAAAAAATGTCGCTATAATAAAATTAACCAAAGGTCCGGCTAAAGAAACCTTTAAGGCGCCGTATCTTTTATCAGTTAAATTATAAAAATTAACTGGCACTGGTTTCGCCCATCCTATTATTACCGGACTTCCTAAAAAAATTAAAAATAAAGGTAAAAATATTGTTCCTACAGGATCAATATGATTAATAGGATTAAGGCTTAAACGGCCTTCTATTTTAGCTGTTGGGTCTCCCAAAGCAAAAGCCATTGTCCCATGAGCCACTTCATGAATAATAACTGAAAAAATTAAAATAATAAAACCAAAAATTATAATTAAATCCATATAAAAAATTTTAATTAATATAGCACAAAAAATTTAAAAAAGAAAGAAAACAATAAAAAATCAAAGCTTTTTAAAAATTACTAAGCTCTGATTTTAAATTCTATTATTTTAAAGAAAAAGAAGCTCTTACTGTAATCATTACTTCTTTTTCAATAGTAGAGACATCGTAATTGCCATAATCAGAAATATCTACTGAATTTGGTTGTGTTACTTGAACTACCCCCATGGTAGCTGATTTTAATGAACCTACTTTTTGCCCAGTTGTTTTAGAAATTGATGTTGCTCTGTTTTGCGCATCTTTCATAGCTTCTGGCAAAAGAGCTATTCTCACTTCTGGCAATTTTGAATAATAATATTCTGGCGCAAAACTTGAAAAAATTACCCCTTGATTAATTAATACCTGTGTCTCTTTGCTAATGTTTGTTATTTTATCAATATTATTAGATTGGACTGAAACAGTTTGTACCAATGTATATTGGTCAGGTTCCGAACCATTCTTAACGTCATAAACATATTCTTTTTGCATAGAAATAGGAGAAATTGACATTTCTGTATCTAAAACACCGTTATCTTTCAAAAATTTAATTACTTCATCTTCATCTTTTTTCATTTGCGCATAGCCATTTTTTAAATCTGTTACATAAACTTTGCGTGAAAAATTAGAATTCCATTTTACTAAATCAGAGGTAACGGATTGTTTTGCCGAACCAGTAACACTTAAAGCATTATCCGATGCTTTAACTTGAAACCAAGTATAGCTAATAATCCCCAAACCAATTATAAAAAAAATTCCTAAAATGTAAGCAATTTTTATTAAGCTTTTATCTGAATGTTCCATAATATTTTTTTATTTATATTTATTATTATAACTATCTAAAATAATTATACGCTTTTAAAAATTTTTTGCAAAAAATTTATCCGGTTATAAACACTATAAAATATCAAAGGGGTTGATTTTATTATATTTTTTGATATGATGTTGTCATATGGAAAAAATATGCGCAATTTGCGGAAAATCATCTCATATGGGAGGACATTATAAAAAGCTTATCTCGCGTTATAATCCGTCTCCACTAAAAAGAAAATACCCCAATCTACAATGGGTTACTGTTCCTGCATCTACGACTAAAAAGAAATATAAAGAATTTGCCGGAAAAAAGATTTTGGCCTGCGCCAAATGCATTAAAGGTTTAGCCAAATAAATTAAGTTCAATAAAATTAGGCGGGCTGTCGTATAACGGTATTATTTACGCATGGGGTGCGTAAGACCTGGGTTCAATTCCCAGCAGCCCGACAGCTCTAAAATACTCTCTTGAAATAGAGTTAAAGATTTATGTGGCGATGGAATGTGCCAAGAAATAGTTTGTATGGCCATTGGCTGTCCTTGCGCTGAATCAGTAAAAAATTGCCCTCAAGATTGCCAATAAAATTATAAACAAAAAACCGGCCTATAAAATCCGGTTTCAATATCACAACTTTTAATTTAAATGGCAACATAAGATAAATTTTTAATTTCTTTCATCAATCTTTCTCTCAAACCTTCTGAAATTTTTATTGCTTCTTCAACTTTTAGATTGCTCGGCAACTTCTTTTGACTCAAAACCTGTAATTTTAACCAATTTATTTGGTTCTAATCTTTTATAGGTTTCAAAAAATTCTTGAATTACCTTTTTTTGATATTCAGTTAAGTCATCAAGACTATTAATTTCCTGATCAATTTTATCATCTGGCACTGCTAAAATTTTATAATCTACTCTCGTCCTAAAATACTCTTGAGCCCCTCGCTTTAACCACCACTGGATCCAAAGAGAAACATTTCTTAAAATTTTGGATATTAGATGTTAATCCTAAATCGACAAGTCTTTTTATTGCCTGCCAACCGCCAGCCGACGGTAATGAAGATAATAACTGCTTCCTCGGTCTCTTTTGAATTAATAAGATAAATTTTTTCATACATAGACTTTTTGTTTAGCTTCTTTTAAAAATTTATAAAAGTATACATCTTTTTTATTTTAAAAGCTTATTTTCTAACGCTTCTTCAAAATCTTTTTTTAGCTGCTCGTTATAAAACGGCAACCCGATTAACTTAAAATCTTTATTTTCTAATTTTAAATCAGTGTCAAAATTTTTTTCTATATCAAGTAAAAATTTTTGCTTCCATTCATCATTTTTTACTAAAAATTCTCCTTTTGGTTCAATAAAAACTTGATAAATACTAATTTTGTGATTTTTTTCTTTCAAAAGCATTACAAAATCTGGTTCAAACGCCCTGCCTTCATCAAAATCATAAATTTGAAAAAATTTTTCATTCCTTAATAAAATAATATCTGAGTATTGTTCCTTTAATTTATCTATTAATCCGCTAATAAAATTAATAAAACTTTTTTCCTCGCTTGTTCCATAAAAAGAAGTTTGCCCATACCAATTTGTTTTTTTCAAATCAATCTCTGTAAACTCTTTTTGTCCTACATCATCTTGGTCTATCTTTATTTTTTTATTTTTAAAAATCTCCCAAAGTCCCTTTGCTTTAAATAAAGTTGTTCCTCTAAATTCTGAAGTATTTATTTTTGCCTGCTCTGCTATTTCTTTAACTACAAATAAAATAATTGCCAATTTATCATCTTGTGTTAAATTTTCTATTTTATTCTCCGGTCCTATTATTTCTACTTCAACTTTTTTTAAATAATTATCAGAAATAATAAATTCTTTTATTGATTTTAAATTAGGAAAATATTTTTTAAATGTTTCAAATTTATAAAATTCTAATTTATCTAATGCGCCTCTTATAATATTTTCTCCAAAATTAAAAATTTCACATTTTATCTTCTTTTTCACAATATTTTCTGATTCCTTTGTTTTTTTCAATCCGTCTAAAATAAATTCTTCCCTAATTTCACCCGTTTTTATCTCATAACTATATTGTTCTTTAATTTTTGCATCATTTAAACTTTTTATATCTTCTCGTTGGTTCAATACTTTATCGTTTATAAAAATGTAATCATCTTTCCATTTTTTCTTAATATCCTCTCTAACGAATAAATCTCTCTGTGTATATTTTTCTGACATAATCCCAATTTCTGTAAGTGTGCTTTTTATTTCGTCAATATATTTTGAATTATGGGCGCTATGGTAATGCAATGTTTCTAAAATCCGAAGTTCATTTTCAATATCCTCGTCAAATTTTCTTTTATATTTATCCTGAACAGTATCTAATTGAAATGGAAAATATCTTGCCCCTCGTCCAATAAGCTGCGCCTCGCCCATTGTCGTCTTTCCCGGTCTATATTGACCATAAACCCATTTCCCATCTCTTGTATCATACAATCTAACAATATCAAAAAGGTTTAATACATCCCATCCTTCATTTAACATATTAACTGCAAATATTGCTCTTAACTCGTTATTTTTAACTTCTAATGAATTAAGTTTTAATTGTTTTTCCTCGTCAATATTTTCTGAATCCAAAAGCATAACTTTTTCTTCTGAAAAATCTTCTTGCAGCTCATTAATTAAATTTTCAAAAGTTATATTTTCTTTTTTAAAATAATCAAATGCTTTTTCTATATCTGTTCCTTTTGTCCGTGAAAATATTTCTTGAATATTTTGAGTTTTTAAATTTTTAATTTTTGCCAAAAATCCTTCATAATTTTCCTTTGATTCTTTTATACTTTTCGATTTAAAAAGAATAACTGGCTTTAAATGTAATTTATATTTTTCTGCTATCTTCCTGCGATACTGACTTAAAATAACTGCTTGTAATGCTCTATCTATTGCTTCTAAATCTGCCTGTAAAACCTCTATTTCTTTTGAATATTTATCTAATCTAAATTGCTTTAAATCATACTGAAAAATAATTTTGTCTTCATATTTCTGCCTAATATTTTGATTGCCCAAATCAATAGTAGCGGTAAATTCCAACAAAATATTTTTAACATTGCTTTTTAATATTTTTTTGACTGTATATTCCCAACTTTTTTCCAATTCAAGCTCTTTTCTATCTTGTTTTGTAATTGTTTGTAAATGGTGCGCCTCATCAGAAATTAAAACAATTTCTTTGTCGACAAAATCTTCATAAGTCAAAGCGTTTTCTTTTGGAAAATTTAAACGAATATGCAATCCTTGAATTGTTGTAAAAAGGATATTTATATCATCTGGACTTGCTGTTTCAAAATTTTGAACTTCTTTTACAAAAACTTCTTTTCCGCCAAATTTAATTTTTGGCGCAAAAAGATATTTTTCAGATAAAGTATTTAAGAAATTGTCTTTTGTTTTCTCAATAATATTTACGCTGTTTACAAAAAAGATAAAGTTACGATAACCTTGTTTATAAAGCTGTAAAATATTGGCAGCCATAATCAGCGTTTTACCGCTTCCAGTCGCCATATGAAAAAGCAAATGTGCCGGATAAGCTCGTTTTTGGTAACCGTTAAAATAAAAATCAAAACGGCCGAGCGCTTCTTTTTGATATTCTCGTAATTCAAACTTTGGGTTAAGATTTTGAGTTGTTTCGCCATCAATCCGTGAAGTAAAAAAACCTTCTCCCAACGATTCTTTATTAGCATTAAAAGTTTCGTAGAGCATAACTAAAATAATTCACTTGCTACATCTTCAATTAGTCGTAAGTATTTATTTAAATAGAAATAGTCTGGTTCGCTTTTTACCGCCCTGGTCAAAATTTCAAATTCCGGATTTTCTTTATTAGTTCTATTAAAAAGTATTAAGCCAATACCAAACTTAAGACATAGTGATTCTATTCTTTTAATATCAATTCCTCGTGCGTCTTTCGGGATAACTAAATAAACTTTATGACTAAAAAGTTTATAAGAACACGCTTGACCAAAAGATGTAATCAATTGATTGATATCAGTTTTTATTTCAGCGCTAATAACTTCAATCGGCGGCTGAACATGGCCAATTCCCAAAATTCTATAAGTCCCAATAACATCTGGTGTACCCCACCTATCTTGGAACCTATTACCACCTAACGGCATCGCTTTCGTGCATTCTTCTAAATCATTTACTAAATAGTCTGCGAATAATTTATAAAAATCTTCTTCCTTAATTTCCGTTTCTTCTTCTCCATATTCGGTTGCACCAAATTCTTTCTCTTTTAAATATTCCCGTAAAATATATAATCCTTTTTCTGGCCTTGCTACGTCTTTAATCTCTCCTTTATCAATTTTTTGCTTAAATTCCCAAATAGTTCCGTGAATCGTATTTATTTTTGTATCCGGTAATGCTTCACTTATGCTCCTTATTAAATCAACATAGCGAATTCCTTTTGGCGAATTTTCTAAAATTTCCCTCGCAGTTTTAATTATTTTTTCTCGTTGTGTAGGCATAGTTAATTAAAAATTTTTCTAAGATTGTTAATAAATTCTATCTCTTCTGTTTGTAGACCGTCTCTACCATAACTTCTATTTACCGGATAAAAAATTTTACTTATACCATTAATTCCTATTCCACTTGGAACACCTTTCGATAAAATATTATTTTTTAAATAAGCAATGTCAATTTTATTTCCTACTATTGCCTTGCTAAAAATTGAGCAAATTGCATCGGCAAAACATACGCCTAATTCGTTTTCGCTATTCTTTATAAAAGAAATTTTTGCATTTACCATTTTCCTATTTTTAATATCATCAAAAATTTCCAAATAATCATTTTCTGAAAATTGTGGTTTGTTTATCGAAAATTCATAATCAAATCCATTTTTTACTTTTAAATAACCTATAGCATTTTCTATATGAAACCTTTCATAAACATTTAAAAATAAAATTTGGTTTAGGGAAACTTCGAGTTTTGGAGGTATTTTCTTTTCGTATGTTTTTGATAAAGTATTTTCTAATTGAGATAAAGCTAAAGATACACTATCTCTTACTCCCCAATTCCTTAAATAAAATTCATTTAATTTAGTAATAGTAAAAATAACCTCAAATTTTTCGTTGTTTAAAATCTTAGATATCCCATTACTATTTTTAATAAGAGATTGTTTTGTGGGACTAGGTAATTTTTTTTGCTGCCAAAGACCTTTTAAATATAAATATCGTTCTTCAGTAATTTTTACCCACGATCTAATATAAAAATTACATTTTCTGTTTGACCAACTGCCTGATTCGTCGGAAAAGATGAAATATTTATTATTTTTCATAAAATTCTTTATTTAATTTTTTATCTTCTTCGCTTATTCTATATTCTTCGTCGTCAATTTCGCTGTAATTGACATAGAGATGGTTTTTATCTAAACATTCTAGCAAGAATCTTCTTTGGTTTTCAATAGATAACTCTTCAAAATCTTTGGCGTTTTCATCAATGGCTTTTACATCAACTTTATAGCTTAAAAATGCCTTTTCTTTCATTATTTTCCATAATTGTTTCAATTCTTCTTTTGTTTTTGCTTTTTGAATTTTTTCAACAAAATTCTCATTCCATTTCGCAAGCTCTAAGTAAACAAAATCACCTCCACCTTTCCAACCGACTTGTTTTGAAATGCCAGTTTGATCGCCATTAATAACATTTTTTAATCTAACTACCGCACTATTTTCTCCATAATCAAGTTGTTCTACTCCTATATACTGCCTCCCCATTTTATGAGCAACAGCACAAGTTGTGCCGGTACCCATAAAAAAGTCCATGACGACATCACCTCTGTTCGTTGACATATCAATAATTCTTTCTAATAGTCTCTCTGGTTTTTTACCCCTCTTTAATGTAACTCCGCCCTCCTTCGCTATACCATCCCAGCTTATATCAATCCAAATATCACTTAAATACTTAACTGAAAACTCTTTATTGTTAATTGTTCTCACTTTATTTGAAAAAAATATAACTTCTCCGTTTTTCCATAGTATTGTAGGTTTATTTTCTTTTTTTAGAACAACAAATCTGTTTTTGTTTGTGCTAAAATATTTTTCTTTTAGTTCTTTTGAAATATCTCTAACTGAAAAAATGTTATTCTTATATTTTATTTGAAAATTGTACAAATCTTCTTCAGAAATTTTTTTATTTTTTGTAATTTTTAAAAACTTATCTTTAATATTAACAATTTTCCATCTACTAGGTTCTTGGTCTGGATTTTCTACGAAATAACTATAGTTAGGATCATATGTCCCATCTATAACAAACTGCCTGTTATATTTCCAGTCTGACGATTTAAAATAACAGAGTATGGTTTCCTTGACTCTTACGGGTTTATTAGCGCTGACTTTTACGCCACTTTCCGAGGTCACTTTAACAGCAATAGTAGTTATACAATTTTCAATCCCAAATAACTCGTCAAGTATTACTTTCAAATATGGTAGGCCATCATCATCAATTTGAATAAAAATGGCACCATCTTTGGACAATAAATCTTTAGCAACTTCTAATCTATTTTTCATAAAAACGCACCAAGAAGATAATTTAAAGTTTGTATTATAATTAAATGTATCTTCGCTTTTGTTTTCGTGAAAATAATACGGTGGGTCAATGTAGATCAGTTTTACTTTTCCGGCAAAGCGTTTTTTAAGAGAGTGGATAGCTAAAAGATTATTACCTTTGATAATAAGATTATCTTTGATATCTCCGTTTTCGTCAGTTTTGAAATTATCTAATTTATGTTCACCATTTTTATCAATTCTTTTGGCGTTGGTAAAAACTTTGGGGTCAAGTAAACGGCTGATTTCGTCCGGAGCTAAAATTTCATTCCAAAAAATTT
>CALMWW010000028.1 GCA_937870835.1 uncultured bacterium | reverse complement strand
AAATTGTTGTTAAAGATGAATTTATTGAACTTTATAATCCAAATGAATTTTCAGTTGATTTAACCGATTGGTATCTTCAGAAGAAAACAAAAGAAGGCAGCGATTATTCCAGTTTAGTAACAAAATCAGTCTTAGAAGGAAAAATTATTAATGCCAAAAGTTATTTTGTAATTGGCAATATTTTATCACCAGTTTCTTCAACCTATAATGCTCTCTGGTCAGACGATTACAGTTTAGCCAAAGATAATACCATTATTTTGAAAAATCCTTTAGGAGAAATAGTTGATAAGGTTGGTTGGGGAGAAGTTAGAGAGAGCGAATTTGCACCTACTGTAAATCCCGAACCCCAGCAAAGCCTTCAAAGGGAAAAGATAGCCAATGAGCCAAAAGATGCTGATAATAATCAAGAAGATTTTGAGGTTTTAAGTTGCCCGACTCCAAATGAAATATTAGAAAATTGTGTTTCGGCTGAAGCAACAGAAAACGAAACTCTTAATCCTTATATCAAAAATTTTTCCTGGCATTATTTTGACGAAACAAAATCAAAAATTGTGATTGAGTTTGATATTGATAGTTTTCCTTTTGTCTCTAATACCACCTCAACCAACAACAAATATTTTGCCCTGGCTTTTTATTTAAATCAGCAAGTACCTATTAATCAAAGTTTAGAAGATAGTTACTTAGGCGATAAATATTCATGGGAATTAGACCAAAATAACTCAGGTTTAGTTTTAAAATATGAGAATTGTCAAGGTTATATAGATACGAGAGGAAGTTTAATTTTCGCTACTAAGGCTGAAGATTGTTATATTGTAGGAGCGCCCCAAGGTTGGTCTTACCGTTTAGACAGATTACCAAAAGATAACCATTTTATTATTGAAGTTAGCGGCACTACTAAAAACCGCAATTTTTCTGCTTTTAATTCAAGCGATTATTTAACTATTGGTTTTTATGGCCATATTTTTTCTTATCTGAGATTAATTTATCCAGACAATCATCATTATCATTTTGAGCCAGACCACTTTTATCATTTTCCAAAAAGAGGAGAAAATTTTTCCGCCAGTTTTAAAGAGGATGAAATTTTAACCTCAACTTCTGATACTAATTCAAATTTATATTTTACTTTTGATGAAGGAAGAGATGAAGATTTAAACGATATCTTAAATTATGAAATTATTTATATTATAAAAAATGAAGAGGATAGTTTAGAAAACAATCCCTTATTAAAACAACCATTTATTCAATGGCCGTCAATTTCAATGTCAATGGGAAGTTGGCATTTTGATTCTAGTCAAAAACAATTTAAAGTTTCATTTCCTCTTTCGTCTTTGTCTTATCTACATTTGCCAGTTACTAGCCCCTCTACTTTTTATTTTGCTTTAAGAATAAAAGATAAAGTCGGTTTATTCTCTCCTTTGTCAGAAATTAAACAATTAACTGTTTTACCCTTGCCGCCTTCTTAAATTTAGTCAAGTTTTCAAAATAACAAAATGTAAAATTCATTTTTAAAATGAAAAGTTTTTTATTCTTTTTTAAATTATGTTATAATAAATAAGTTTTAATTTTAAAGATGATGTCTCTTTTAAACGATTTAGAATCTCGGGGCCTGATTTATCAAGCGACTAATTTAAAAGGTTTAGAAAAAAAGCTTTCAAAAGAAAAGATTGTTTTGTATTGCGG
>CALMWW010000027.1 GCA_937870835.1 uncultured bacterium | reverse complement strand
AATTTTCTTGTCTAATTTTATTTCAATTGGCCGAATGAAAGCATTCATTATTATCATAATCAAAGCAGCAACTAAAGCAATTTCATAACAGCCCAAACCTACGGCTGAACCAATGGCGGCTGTCACCCAAAGCATTGAAGCAGTAGTTAATCCTTTAAATCTTTGCTCTTTAGGATTAAAAATTATTATTCCTGCTCCTAAAAAACCTATGCCGACAATAATCTGACCTAAGATTCTTGAAGGGTCATAAGTGCCAATCCCTATTTTAAAAATCACTAATTTCCCCAAAATCATAAAAAGAGCCGAGCCTAAACTAACAAAAGAAAAAGTTCTAAGTCCCGGATCTTTTTTCGCCCATTCTCTTTCTATGCCGATTAATGCTCCTAAACCAGTTGCCAGGAGTAAATCAAAAATAATTTTTAGGTTTGAAATCTCTGCCATTAAATGGTATTATATCAAATTATTTGCTTTTAAGTCAATCAAAAAATTAACCCATGAAAAATTTTCAAAAATACAAACTAAACCCTGATTTACAGCAAATTCAAATTCAAAGGGCAACAATTAAAAATTTAATTAGAGAGTTCTTTAAGAAGAAGAATTTTCTAGAAGCAGAAACGCCTATTTTAGTCAAATACGCTGGAATGGAACCATATCTTTCTCCCTTTTCTTTAAAGTTTAAAGATGAAAAAAATAAAACTTATCAAGGTTTTTTAATTACCTCTCCAGAGTATTCTCTTAAAAAAATGCTTGCCGCTGGTTTCGAAAAATTATTTGAAATTACCAAGGCCTTCCGCCAAGAAGAAAGTTTCGGTCCTCTTCATAATCCTGAATTTAGTATTTTAGAATGGTACCGCACCAAGGCAAATTACAAAGATATTATGAAAGACACAGAAGAACTCATCTTTTTTTTGACAAAACAACTCTATAATAAAAATTATTTTTATTATCAGAATTTAAAAATTGATGTTTCTTTGCCATTTAAACGAATGTCTTTAAGGCAAGTTTTTAAAAAATATGCGAGAATTGATTTAGAAAAAACTTCTTCTTTAAACTATTTTAAAAAAGTAATGAAAGCAAAAGGATATGAATTAGAAAAAGGAATGGATAAAAACGATTTATTTTA
>CALMWW010000026.1 GCA_937870835.1 uncultured bacterium | reverse complement strand
AAGTCCTTTTCTTGCTTTTCTTCTTTGAGCGCTTTGATAATCTCCTTGAGATTTTCCGCATTTGTTCCAAAAACAAACAAACTTTCAAGCGGTAGAATATTTTTTCGTACTTTATTAAACAATTCCTCTTTTATCTCTTTCGCATTATATAAATTCAAAATCCTTTTCCGCTTGTTTTTTTGCGGTTCAATCCTAACACCTCGTCCGACAGATTGCAAAACAAACTTTTTAGCATCGCTTCCCACGCCGATATTCACAAACAAGATAATGTTTGGACGGTTAGAATCCCAACCCTCATAAAAAGAGCGAGAACCCATTAAAATGTTTATTTCCGAATCGTCGCGATTGATTTTCTTAAAAATACTTTCATTCTCAAAACTTTCAATAATTTCATAACCCTCGAGCTTTTCCTTTAGCCAGCCGGAAATATCGCCAATCTTGATTAGACCAAAAGGTTTTTCTGAAGTTTGCAATTTGAAAATAATCTCGTTTCTATTGCCCGGAATTTTTAAGACCTCGATTTTACCGGAAGATTTTGCGTTAAAAACTTGTCTTAAAATGTCGTTATATTCTATTTTTTCAAGCAATTTCTTATCAACCAAAACATTTATATTTTCAAACTCATAATTGGGATTATTTTCAAAATCTTCTATCAATTCCTTTCTGGCTTTTTTAAGGAGTTCTGCGCTTATTTCATTTTTTGCCACCTTTTCCAGCTCTGAAAAAAATAATTTTAAGTCGGCTTCTTTTGTATCAACTGAATTGACAAGCGTCAAAAGTAGCGGGCGGTGGTAAAGTGTTTTATCTTCTTTTCTAACTTTTTCAAAATATTTATATATATATGTTTGCAAAATAAGTGTCTTCAAAACAATTTTTTGCTTTTCGATAGGGGCAAAATCTGTTTTGTCTCTAACTCTAAAACCTTCAACATTTGTTTGAGATACATAAATATGCTTTCCGTAACCTTCCTCAATAAATTTAGAGAGGTTGAAATTAAATGCACAGGTTGCGTAATCTCGCGGATCTGTAAATGTCGCAGAAAAATTAAAAAGAAAACCATTTCTTGAAAGTATTGAATATA
>CALMWW010000025.1 GCA_937870835.1 uncultured bacterium | reverse complement strand
ATTTTTAGAAAAGAAAAAAGGTAAATGCCCTTGCCCCAGCCCTCCCGTGCGCGGGCATTTGAAATTAAACTCCCTAAATTTCTCTTTGCATTATCAAAATAATTTTGTATCATAATTATAGATAAGGACTACTCTATACGTACATACAATTATTTTAATACTACTATGCTAAGAGAGATTTCGCAAATAGGTAAAAATATAAAAAAGTTAAGGAAACAAAAGGGCTTGTCACAAGACCGGCTTTCTAAATTGGCTGATATTTCCTATAACACGGTGATAAAGCTGGAGTCGGGCGGTATCACGAATCCCTCAATTGACACGCTTCAAAAATTAGCCAAAGCCCTTAATGTTTCTGTTGATAACTTATTGAAGTAAGAATATGAGCAAATCATTTACTATTCACGACTTGCCAAAAGATGAGCGTCCACGCGAACGGTTAGTTAAATTTGGAGAGCAAGCACTCTCGGCTCAAGAATTATTACAGCTTATTTTAGGCCGAGGCGTTGCCGGCGAATCAGTAGCAATTACTGCCCAAAAACTATTAGCGCAATTTGGCAGTCTTCAAAAATTAGCCGAGGCAAGCATCGAAGAACTATCCTCAATTAAAGGGATTGGCTTAGCAAAAGCCGCTCAAATAAAAGCCACATTTGAAATTAGCCGTCGGCTTTCTACTCAAGTCCCGACTTATAAAAGCAAAGAGCTTACCGACCCGGAAAAAGTTTATCGACTGATAAAAGGTAAGCTTAAAGATTATCACAAGGAACATTTTTATATTATCGCTCTTAACAGCAGAAACTATTCAATTGCAGAAGTTTCGGTTGGCAGTCTTAATACAAGTGTTGTCCATCCACGCGAAGTATTCGCAGAAGCCATTAAAAATAAAGCCGCCTCGGTTATATTCGCTCATAATCACCCATCTGGCGATCCTGAACCATCGGAAGACGATTTGGAAATAACAAAACAATTAACAGAATCCGGTAAGATTTTAGGGATTGAAGTAATTGACCATATAATTATCACAAAAACAGGATTTACAAGTTTTAAAGAGAAAAATTTAATTTAATCCTATGCCAATTTTCCAAACCGAAAACAATAAAATAAGACAATTAAAAACCTCTAATTTCAGGAATGAAAAAGAGTTACAAACTTTAGTTGAAAATAATTTAGAAGAAATATTTGGGGTCAAATTTATCGCTTCCGAACTTTCTACTGGCGAAAAACACGGCGGCAGAATTGATACATTGGGATTAGACGAAAACAATTCGCCAGTTATCATTGAATACAAATGGGGCGAAAAAGATAATGTTATCAATCAGGGCCTCTTTTATCTTGATTGGCTGGTTGACCATAAAGGAGATTTCCAAATCCTTGCAGAAAAGAAATTGAAAAAAATAAAAACAGATTGGAGCCAGCCAAGACTTATTTTAATCGCTTCGGCTTTTAACAAGTATGATAAATACGCTATCAACAGAATGTCCGAAAACATAGAACTTTGGACATACACTTTATACGAAAATGGTATTTTTGAAGTTAATATTGAGGGGAGCTCGCAAGCAAGCGATAAAAAAGGCAAGCGCATAACGAAAATAGAATATGCGAAATACGATTTGAATTATCACCTCAACAAAACCTCAAAAGATTTACAGAAAAAATTTGGAGAGATAAGAGAGAAAATTTTAGAATGGTCTAATGTTCAGGAAAAACCGGACCAAAAAAGTGGCGTTACTTACAAAACCACAAAGAGCTTTGTCAGATTTGAATTTGGCAAAAACTACATTAATGCCCTTGTCAGAAATTCAAGATATGGCCACACGATTGATTCAGAAGGTATGGTAAAAGATATAACTGCTTTTGAATGGGGATATAAAGGTTTGATAAAAATAACCCTCGAAACAGATGTTAATTATCTTTTAGATTTAATTAGACAATCTTACGAGGAAACACTATGAGCAAAACAAATTACAAACCAATAAAAGAAGAAATTAAAGCCGAACCGGAAAAAGAAAATGCGGGATATGTCCGCGATTATATTACTAATACGTGGGTTAAGGCTACTCCCGAAGAAATTGAAGCTGTTCAAATTTTTGTAAAACAGTTAGTTGAGGACTATAACTATCCAAAAGCACATATCCAGACCAGACCCCAATATCGCGTGAAACAAAGACCATCAGGGGGTAAAGACTTTCCTGTTGATATTGCCGTCTTTTCTTCAAACAACCATACCTTTGATAATGAGTACATTCTTGTTGAATGTAAGAAAAAGAATAGAAAAGATGGAAAATCACAACTCGAAGATTATCTAAGATTTTCAAAAGCGGAACTGGGCGTATGGTTTAACGGAGAAGAAAGATTATTTTTAAGAAAGATTGAAAAACAAGGAAAGATATTTTTTGAAGAAATCCCAAATATTCCCCAGTATGGACAGAGAGTAGAAGATATTGGAAAATTTAAAAGACAAGATCTTAGGCCCACTCATAATCTAAAAGCTACTTTCAAAGCAATCAGAAACCACTTAGCCGCAAACACTGTTGGGGCAACGAGGGATGAAGTTTTGGCTCAACAATTGATAAACTTAATTTTCTGTAAAATATACGATGAAAGATTTACTGAGCGAGATGATATTGTTACTTTTAGAGCCGGCGTTGATGAGGAAACAAAAGAAGTAAAAGAAAGAATTTTAGAACTTTTTGAGAAAGTAAAAAGGAAATATAAAGAAGTCTTAGACGAGAGCGACACTATTACACTAGACGCAAATTCTATTGCTTATGTGGTTGGTGAATTACAGAATTACTGCCTAATTGAAGCAGAAAGAGATATTATTGCTGATGCTTTTGAAACATTCATCGGCCACGCCCTGAAAGGCGGCCAAGGACAATTTTTCACTCCGAGAAATGTTGTAAAAATGATGGTGGATATTTTAGATCCTGATGATGAAGATTTAATTATTGACCCTGCTTGTGGAAGTGGTGGATTTTTGATTGAAGCATTAAGACATGTTTGGCGAAAACTTGACTCAGAGGGAGAAAAATATCATTGGAATTATGAAAATCTTAAAGAAGAAAAAATGGAGTTTGCTTTAAATAGAATTAGAGGCATCGACAAAGATTATTTTTTGGCAAAAGTCGCAAAAGCATATATGACAATTATCGGCGACGGCAAAAGCGGAATTGTCTGCGAAGATAGTTTAGAAAATCCGCAAAATTGGAGTGATGCAACCAGACAAAAAATTCATTTAGGAAATTTTAGTGTTCTTTTAACCAATCCTCCTTTTGGTTCAAAAATTCCTGTTCGCGGGGAAGATAAATTAAAACAGTTTGATCTTGGACATAAATGGAAGCTAAATAAAAAAACAAACGAATGGGAAAAAGGAAAATTAAAAGATAAAGAAGCCCCACAAATTCTATTTATTGAAAGGTGTTTACAGTTATTAAAAAATGGCGGAAGAATGGCTATTGTTTTACCAGATGGAATTTACGGCAATAATCAGCTGGGATATATCAGAAGCTGGCTACTTGAAAGAGCAAGAATAATAGCCGTAGTTGATGTTCCCGTAGAGACATTTATGCCCAACACTACAACTAAAACTACTATTATGGTTTTGCAGAAATTACCTAAAAATAAAATTCCTAAAGATTATCCCGTGTTTATGGCAGTTGCCGAAACTTGCGGACACGACAGAAGAGGTAACATAAAGGAAGATGATGATATTGCCAGAATACCTGAAGAATTTAGAAAATGGGCAAAAGAAAATAAATTTAGTTTTTAAGATTTGAATATGGCAACAAAAATTACAACAATTTATGCTTCTGAAATAGAATTAACTGCAAGATTAGAACCAAGATTTTTTTATAATCAAAGTTTATTAAAAAAATTTTTTGATGATTATGGATTTGAAGAATTAAATGATTTTGCAAGCTTAAAAAGCGGTTCAACACCAGAGCATTTTGAAGAAAGAAAAAATAAAGATGACCTTTATTTTATAAAATCCGCTGATGTCAAAAGGTATAATTTAAATTTTTCAACAATTAGTTTTGTTTCAAGAGACATTCATTACTCAAGAAAAAAATTTAAAGTAATTCCAAATGATGTTTTATTATCAAACACGGGAAAATATTTAGGACTTGCTTGTTTAATCCCTAAAACCATAGCCGAAGCAACGACAAACCAAAATATTGTAAGGATTAGATTTAGAGAAAAAGCATGTACAAGGTTTAATCCTTTTTTTATTCTATCTTTTTTAAATTCATTATTCGGACAAATTGAAATTGAATCACTACTTACACTTACAGGTCAAAAATATCTAAATATGGAAAAGTTTAGGGAATTTAAGATCCCTAAAATAAACGAAAAGGGTATTAAAAAGATAAGCAAAAAAACAAAAGCAATCATTGAAAACGAAATAAAATCCCTTTCAATCTTAGAACAAACACAAGGCCTTTTCTATCAAAAACTAGGCCTCGATTTCTCAAAAATAGAAAAACAGAAATTTTATTCTGTAAAACTTTCTGATTTTAGAGAAGCCGATTTGTGGACCCCCATATATTCTTACCCATTTTATGTAAATATATTAAAAACAATTCAGGAAAAGTGGGAAACTGTTCCGCTTGGCGAAATCGCCACAGCCAAAAAGGGCGATGAAGTCGGAAGCGATAATTACAATAAATATTTAGACAAAAAAGATAGCGATGTTCCATTTATTAGAACTTCCGATATTGTAAATTATGAAGTTGATCAACTCCCTGATTTTTATATTCCAGAAGAGATTTATCAAGAATTAAAGCAAGATGTTAAAACTGGAGATGTGCTTTTTAATAATGATGGGAAAATCGGACTTGTGGCGATGTTGACTCCCCAAGATAAGGTTATTTTACAAAGCCACATAAAAAGACTGAGATTAAAAAAGGAAGCGATTGAAAAATATCACATTACACAAGAGTATTTATTTTTAGTTTTGACAATCAAAGAAATAGCCAGATGCCAAGCTGAAAGATATACGGTAATTCAATCAACAATACCAACAATCTCAAATCGCATTTTAGATTTTGAAATCCCTATTTTAGATAAAGTTTCAATTGATGAAATTACAAAATTAGTAAAAGAAGCGTTTGAATTGAAAGACGAAAAGAAAAAACTGATTAGAGAAGTTAGAGAAGAAATTGACAGCTATTTCGGGATTTAAGAAACAACTGAAAAGGTTGAGGAAATTATAAAATGGAGGTATAATAAAGACACTATGAAAAGACAAAAACAAGCCCAAAAAATAGGTGGTCAGATGAAGGATTTTTTGAAAGAAAACCCTGCAATTAAAGAGGCATTGCGGGTTTTTGATATTTCCTACGACCAATATCAAAAAGCGATTGAAGGCGGGTATGGCTACTATACCGATACCTCTACCTCACCACAGAAAGTCAAATTTAAGACAAAGTAAAATCATATGACAAGTTGGCAAGATATTCAAAAAGAAATAGCCGAAGGCAGAGCACCGGATAAACCAGCCGGAGATTTTGATGGTGTAAGAAGAGGGAAATACAAATTATTGAGCGAAATCACTAAACGCCCCCTTCTTGTTTATGCCACAGCTTTTCATAATCCTATTAAAGCCCAATTCGCCGCACCATTTCTATCAATTGACCTTTCAGACAAAGACGGTTTCTATGAGATAATCCATAATGTAAAAGCGAAAGAAGTTGATGTCTTTGTACATAGTCCGGGCGGCTCTGCCGAGGCAACAGAATCTATTGTTAAAATGCTCCGTAAAAAATTTGAAACGATTAGGTTTATTGTTACGGGGGCGGCTAAGAGCGCGGCCACAATGTTGGCTTTATCTGGCGACAGTATTTTAATGGACAGTTCGGCTGAATTAGGACCAATTGACCCACAAGTTAGAGTGCGAGGGCGATTTTCTCCTGCTGGCTCTATTATTGAGCAGTTTGACCGAGCGGCAAAAGAATTAAAAAAAGACCCTTCAAAATTGCCTGTTTGGATACCAATACTACAAGAATTCGCCCCATCGCTTTTGGTAGAATGCGAAAATTTTATCGGCCTCTCTAACAGACTTGTTACTAACTGGCTTATAGATTATATGTTTAAGGGTGAGAAAGATGCAAAGAAGAAAGCCAAAAAGATTGCGGATTACCTAACTGATGAGAAAAACACTCTTTCTCACGCGAGAAGGATAGATGCCGAACAACTACAAAAATTGGGGGTAAAAATTGAGATGTTGGAAGAGCAAGACGCGAAACTTCAAGACGCTGTTCGTCAACTCCATTTTTCAGTGATGGCTACTTTGGACGGAACGGGAGCGGCTAAGATTTTTGAAAATTCGGAAGGGGCTGTTTTAATAAGAATGGTGAATATATAACCAGTTCAAATTATGCCACCCCAAATACCTCAATCCAACCAACAATAAAAAATCATCATCGGCTCGCCCACGAAGCGGGAAGGTTTCCCACCCCAGATGGGGACGAGCGGGATTTCTGCCCGTCAGGGTAAAAATTCTTGCTCAAAAAAGGTTCGCGCTTCGTTCAGCAATTGCGACCATACAAAACTTAACGGATTTTGTGGTGAGTTTCGTATGGTCGGGGGTGGTAGTAATCTTACCTCTCAAGATGTTACAGTTACCTTTTCAGTGGATATGTCGAGTTTCAATGGTGAGTTCGCTGTTGTTTCTCTACAGG
>CALMWW010000024.1 GCA_937870835.1 uncultured bacterium | reverse complement strand
TATTGTTTTGTGTTTTTCAACCTTTTCTTTTAGTGGCTTGAGCTTTTTACTAATTTCTAATAAATCTTTTTCTTTTGCTTTCTTATCTTCTTTTAAATTTTTAATTTCCTCGTCAATAAACTCTGTTTTGAAATTTTTATCAGATTCTTTAATTTTATCTTGAATTTTTCTAATATACACTTCGGAAAACTCAAACTCAAAAATATTTTTTGCTGTAATAACTTCCTCCTCTTTTAAAAGAGTAAACGAATCTATATTTTTTGTTATAGTTAAAATCTCTTTTTCTTTTTCTATTTTTTCTCTGTCAAATTTTTGATAATCGCCAATTTCCTTGTCTGTAATTTGACCTATTATCTTATTGATGGAATTTATTTTTTCGTTTAAATTTTTAATATCTGCTTCCAAATTTTCAGATTTTCCTAATTTTTTAAGTTTTTCAACGGTGTTTTTGCCAGAATTTCTAATTAAAATCAGTTCTTTAATTATAGCGGAAATTTCTAACGCATTATTATCTTCAAATTTCTTATATTTTTTTATTTCATTTGAGAAATCGTCCTTATTTCCAAATAAATCAATGACGAATTCTTCAAAATATCGATCATTGTCATAAACTATTTTCCCCAAATAACCTTGCGGAATAAATAAAACACCTTTCTCTTTTTCTTCGTTTTCATTTAAAGTATTCGCTATTGAATCTTTCCAAAATAATTTAAAATTTTCAAAAGCAAAAAAATCTTCCTTGGTAATTCTTTTATTTTTACATTGAGAAAAATCTATTGAATAAGCAATATTTTTTAACAAATTTGATTTTCCGGTCGCTCTACTGCCTATAATAGAATTTAGATTTTGGTTAAAATAGACAATTTCTTTTTTCGCGCCATTTTTATATTCCGCTCTGTCAATTATGTTATAATCCGACTTATCCTCGGGTTCTAATTGCTGAATTTTTACCCTATCGTCTAATTCATAAATAATTTGTTTTAATCCTTCAAATGTTGGATCTGCTTTTATCCAACAAAATTTATTGTCGTTTCTTTTAAATAATTCATCGTCTTTATGAGCATCTGATCCGCAAATGCACGGCTTCAATGTTTTAAACTCTTTTATAAAATCTTTTCTTGAATTATGTTTTTTCCCAAGTCCCCAAGCAATCGTATTTTCATTTGCCGAAAACAATCCGTCGGTTTTTTGAATTATAACTTTTCTAACTAAATGATCTTGCCCATCCCAATCAATCTTGCTTAAATCTTCATCAGCGGGAACGAAAACTAAATATTTTTCTTTAAATTTTGTTTTTTTGTTATTTAACAATGCCATTATATCTTTATCATCTACAACAGCGGTTTTCATTCCAACAAATAAATCTGTATCAGTTTTAAAATTTTCGTGTTCCCCTTTTAATTTTTTACCCAAACTTTCCAAGTTAGTTATTTTTAGTTTTTGTTTCTCGTCTTCGTCTTGCGGATTTCCCTCATAAACAAAATCAAGTTCGTGCAAAAAGCTTTCCTCAATATCTTGAATTAAAACATCGTTTGAAAAAATAACATGAAAATTTATTCTGTTTGTGCCTACAAGTTTATTGAGCCTGAATTCAATATTTGGCAAAATTAGAATTTTTTGTATTTTTTCAATTTCTTCATCTGTAAAACTTAATTCCTTTAGTTTTGAAGACGATAAATATTCATTTTTTATTTTTTTATATCCTTCTATGCAAAAATAATCCGTTATTCCAATAGCAAAAATATTATTCTCTAATGCTTTTTTGAAAACACTTTTAACATAATTATCAAAATTATCTCCAAATTGATTATTGAGATATGAAAATGGCGTATGTATCTGTAAATCCCATTTTCGCCAAATTGAGCCCCTTATAATATCTTTATTCTCCATATTTTTTAATTCTATTGTTTGCTAACTCAACATATTTTTTCTCTTTCTCTATCCCTACCCAATTTCTACCAAGAGCTTTTGCAACAACTGCTGTTGTTCCACTTCCAAGAAAAGGATCTAAAATTAAATCGTCCTTTTTACTTGCGGAAAGTAAAACTTGCTGAATTAATTTAAGCGGTTTTTGCGTGGGATGTGCTTTTATTCCATTTTCATCTTTTAATCTTTCTGGCCCACGACAAATTTTAAAAACCCAATCCGTATCTTTCATTTGCTGTCCGCCATTCATTTGCATTAAAAAATCATTGTTGAAAGTATAATTTTTACAGTTTTTATTTTTTACTGCCCAA
The DNA here is from genome assembly GCA_937870835.1 of uncultured bacterium. Classification (GTDB taxonomy): domain Bacteria; phylum Patescibacteriota; class Minisyncoccia; order Minisyncoccales; family Minisyncoccaceae; genus UBA6220. The sequence continues at coordinate 2,453 of CALMWW010000024.1, read as the reverse complement.
ATTAGCGTTTCGTGATTATTTGTAAATCTTCTGCCGTTAAAATTAGGCATAGCGTCAATTTTTACCCAAATCACATCATTTAAAAACCATAATCCCAAATCTTGCATAATTTTGCCGACACGGAAAATATTGTGATACATACCCATTACCCAAACAGTTCCTGTTGGCTTTAAAACTCTTTGACATTCTTTAATCCAATTTTCTGTAAAATTGTCATATTCTTCATAGCTTTCAAATTTATCCCATTCATCATTTACGGGAATTACTTCTGTTCCATTTTCTCGCAAAAGCTTTCTATTTTCAGGCAATTGTAAATTATACGGCGGATCGGCAAAAATCAAATCAAAAGAATTATCGGGAAAATTTTTCAAAACTTCTATGCAATCACCATGAATAATTTCGTTTTGAGGAAGCATAAAAATTAACTTTCCAATTTTTCTTCAAGCAAATTGGCAATGGTCTTATAAATAATTTTTTCAGAAGATTTTTCTTTGAAATAATCAAGCAATAATTTTAATGTTTTCTTTTCAGGAAAAATCGTTAAAATTATTTCGTTGAAAATAACATCATCTTGAAAAATTTTTCTATAAAGGCTTGGCGACAAATCTTTTATTTCTTCAAACGAATTTTCTGCCTCAATATCAAAATTTGTTTCAGGAAAATCTGGAATTTCTTTTTTCCATTGTTCTAAATATTGCAGTATCTCGTCCCAAATATTTTTTTGTTTCAAAAAATCAAATAACTCAATGCCGTAGAATAAATAAATATCAACGCCATAATCTCGCAACATTTTTTCAAGTTCTGCTTTATAATAATTTTTGTTTTTTTGTAAATCAGGGTCAATAAAATAGAAAATTCCGACAAGATTCTTCTCGCCATATTTACTAATCATTTCGTTTAATTTTTTCTCAAAATTTTCTATCTGCCCCCGCTTTTTAGTAGAATCATGATCGTCTCTAACTTTCTGCTCAATAAAATAAACCTTATCCTTAAATTTAAAACACTGATCAAGATTCAATTCGTCATTATCGCCATTAACAAATTTTTTCTCTAAAATTTCATAACCAAATTCTTTAAAATATTCTTCAATTGCTTCCTCAAAAGCATCGCCAAAACGGATTTCATGGGACTGGAGCAAATTCTGCAAAATTTTTGCCTTTGGTTTTGTCGGTCTAAAAAGTCCAATATATCTACTCGGATATTTCGCTATTTTTTCAATCAACACTGCCTTTGATTCCTCAAAAATAGTTTCGTTAAAAATGTTTTTAAATTTTTCGTATCGCATAAATTTATGTTAAATATTTTTTAATATAATCATTCCTTATTTCGTCAATTAAAATTAGATTGCCATTTTTATCTTTTATATTCCAGTATATCCAGCCATTATTTGAAGCTTTGCCTAAGATTTCGGCACTTACTTTATGAATTGAGCCGACTTTATCACCCCATAATAAAGTTGCGTCAGCTAAAATTTTGGCTTTATACTTTTCATCTTTAGAATATAAACAATCGCCAATATTTATTAGTTTATTTTCGAGCAGGTTGCCGAAAGTAACTTTTGGCTTTTTTTCTTCAACGGGATAAGTTAATAGTTCGTCGTCAAGCGGTTTAACTTTTTTAATTCTCTCATTTGCTATTTTGATATAAAAATCTTCTTTTTCTATCCCGATAAAATTTCTTTTCAATTTTTTAGCTACGGCTCCAGTTGTTCCACTTCCCATAAACGGATCTAAAACCGTATCGCCAACATTCGAAGTTGATAAAATAATTCTAAAAAGCAAGGCTTCCGGCTTTTGAGTAGAATGAGCTTTTTCGCCATTTACTTTTATTCTTTCTCCGCCGTTGCAAATAGGAATATACCAATCGCTTCTCATTTGTTTGTCGTCACTAAACGCTTTCATTGATTTGTAATGAAAAGTAAATTTTGATTTTTGATTTTTGGATGCCCAAATCAATGTTTCTTGCGCGTTATTAAAACGAGTGCCTTTAAAATTAGGCATTGGATTTGTCTTAATCCAAATAACATCATTTAAAATCCATAATCCAATATCTTGCATGATTTTTCCGACACGGAAAATATTATGATAACTACCAATAACCCAAATAGCGCCGTCTTTTTTTAAAACTCTTCTGCACTCTTTCAGCCAGTCATAAGTAAATTTATCGTATTCTTCAAAAGAAGAAAATTTATCCCATTTATCATTTACAGCAGAAACTTTTGTTTGATTTGGACGATAAAGCTCGCCTTGTAATTGTAGATTATAAGGCGGGTCGGCAAAAATTAAATCAACCGAATTTTCAGGAAGTTTTTTTAACTCCTCTATGCAATCGCCCTTGATTATTTTGTTTAAGTATTTTTTGTCCATAACTATTTTATTAAATCATCAATACTAACTCCAAGCCCTTTGGCAATTTTTACCACAGTTTGAATCGTTGGTCTTGTTATCACATTT
>CALMWW010000023.1 GCA_937870835.1 uncultured bacterium | reverse complement strand
GTTTCTGATTTGTTCTGCTTGTTCTTTTGATTTTATTTCAGTTTTTGAAAGCAGTTTGTCATTGATTTTAAAAAGTAGGGCTAAAATTGTTTGCTCCTTTTTATCTTTGTAAAAAAGCGCCTCAAGAGTGTAAAATTCTTCTGGTTTAAAAGCTTGCCTTTCTTTTTCTCTCTCAACGATTAATCTTAAAGCCGGAGACTGAACTCTTCCTGCCGATAGTCCTCTAAACAATTTTTTCCACAAAAAAGGTGACAGTTCATAACCAACGAGTCTGTCTAAAATCCTTCTTGCTTGTTGTGCATTAACTAAAGCCATATCAATTTGGCGAGGGTTTTTTAGGGCTTTTTCAATTGCTTCTTTGGTAATTTCATGAAAAACAATCCGCTCAAAGTTTTTGATTTCATCAGAATTTAAAATTTGGACAATATGCCAAGCGATTGCTTCTCCTTCCCTATCTTCATCAGTGGCTAAAATTATTTTCTTCGCTTTGTTTGCTTCTTTTTTTAGTTGACTGACAGTCTTTCTCGCTTTTACGGGAATTATATAATGGGGAGCAAAATTATTTTCTATCTCTATTCCAAGAGTTGATTTTGGTAAATCTCTAATATGACCCTTTGAAGAGACAACTTTAAAATCATCCTTTAAAAAAGAGGAGATAGTTTGGGCTTTAGTCGGCGATTCAACAATAACTAAATTCATATATTATGTTTTTATGTATTTTCCTTGGCTGATTTCTTTAATCAATCCTTTTAATTCTAATTCGGTTAAAATGACCATCACTTCATTTGTTTTAAGATTAGTTAAATCTAAAATTTTGTCAAGGCAAACTTCTTCCTCTTCTCTTAATGTTTGAAAAACTAATTTTTCTTTTTCGGTGAGAAAATTGCTATTAATAAGAAACTCACTTTTCTCTTTTTGTTTCTTTTCTTGATAAATTCTTGGCAATTCTTCTAAAATATCATCTATTTTATTTACTAATTTTGCTCCACTTTTAATTAAATTGTTAGGGCCAAGGGAATTTTGATTAAAGATAGAACCAGGAATGGCAAAAACTTGACGATTTTGTTCTAAGGCGAAATTCGCGGTAATCAAAGCCCCGCTTTTTTCTCTTGCTTCAATCACCAAGGTTCCTAAACTTAGTCCTGAAATAATTCTATTTCGCCAGGGGAAATTTTGTTTTAGAGCATTAGTATTGAG
>CALMWW010000022.1 GCA_937870835.1 uncultured bacterium | reverse complement strand
CGCCCCTCAGGTCAGATTCTGCTGAATCTGTCTTCGGGCTAGCCTCGGCTCGTCAACCTCCGTCCCTTGATTGAGTACAATCAAGCATCGCGGCTGCGCGTTCGAATCCCCTTCCTTAATTTTCAAAAGTTAAAAGAGGAGAGAGGGGGATTCGAACCCCCGATTTTAAGTTTAGATACTTTTTAAAGATAAGTTAAAAGAGGTATGTATTTGAAAATATCCGAACCGATTTCATTAACGGGCGCGGCGGGCGGACCCCCCCCAAAAAAACCCCTTTCCGCCCGCCGCGCCTTGAAGCGGAAGCGGAAAGGACGATTTCAAGTTTTTCGTTCCGCTTATAGCGGAACTCCGAGCTTCGCTCGGTTTGGCGGCAAATTCTTTATTTAATCTTTGATTTTATAACTTCTACCAAGCAGCTTGGCTTTACTAAAAATCTATCAAATTCTTTTATATTTCTTTCTGTAATTCCAATTTGATATTCAATTCCGCCTCTATGTTGATGGCTTCTCATTGGATGTTTCTCAACTTCCTCGTTTGTTAAAACCCAATATAAAATTCTATCTACCCAAACGCCGACAAATACGAAAACATCAACTATATCCAATTTAATCTGCTGGAAATTCATCCAGTACGGCTCATCTGATTCAAAACTTAGGGCCTTTGTTTCTAATCCACCACGAAGTTTTGTATTTATCGCCCTACATGCTTTTACTTCAATTTTCAATATTTTCTTACCATTATCAAGATAAAGGTCGTAATCACCGGAATAATTTTTATCAACTTCTTTTGTCGGTTTTTTAAATCTTGCATCAATGTCAAGCAGATGTTGTTGAACCCAAATTTCGCCAAAAACGCGGGGTGAAATACTATAAAGATTTAGATAGGGGTTAGCATTGACATAGGCATCTCTCAATTTTTCATATTCCTGAAAAGTAATAATTTTATTATCAAGCAAATACATCAGGCGATATTCATATTCATTAAATGGATAGATTGATTTCAATCCACTCAAACGAGCTAGTAAAGATTTTTTACCCTCTTGTGGTAATTCTTTAATCCACTCTTCAAGTTTTTTATCCAAGTTCTTTTTGTCCATAATTTTTATACTAAATCGAGCAATGTCGGAGCACCTAATAATTGCTCGTCATTTATTAAAATTTTTCCATCTTTTAAAACCTTTAACCTTCCCCACCCAGTTTCACCGGTACGCCTGTAATGAAGTAATCTAGCGGCCATAATCTTACAATAGACAGGATTTATATCCATCGTATAACATTTCCTTTTGCTCAATTCTGATTGTAGCAAGGTTGAGCCAGAATGACCAAAAAAATCTACCACAATATCGCCCTCCCTGCTACTTGCTTCAATAATTCTTTTCGCAGATTTTAAGGGTTTTTGTGCAAAGCAACCCTCAATATTTTCATGCATTAAATAAAAGACTTGTTGTATATCGTACCAAACATTTCCAGCCCTTATTGTTAGGGATTTACTGCGCTCAAAATTATCTGTCATTTTTCCGTTAATTTTTTTGTAATACCCCCTTGTTTTTTTGGGTATATCGGTATATTCGGCTTGGACATTAAAAATTGGTTCTCCCTTGATGTAGTAAAGCAATTCTTGCCGAATAGCCATCCAATTTTTTTGTGTACCATAGCCTCGTTGGTTTCTCATCGTTATAAAATTTCTTATTTTCACCGGTTTGTTCCTCATCATAATTATAAAATCAGGGAGAGGTTGTAAATCATTTCTAATGTCTGCGCCTAACCAAATATAAAGCGAAGAGTCATCGTTAAGAATGTCTATTGTGTTGTCAATCCATTTTTCGCTCCAGTTGATATATTGATCTAAAGGAAGATTGCCAAATTCATCGTTTATATCAACATTATATGGTGGGTCCTGTATGGCAAGAATTGCTTTTTGACCTTGCATCAATTTTTCTACATCGTCCTTTTTTGAAGTATCGAGACATCCTATTTTATGACCACTAACCGGATCTTCCCAAATAAAGCCGTACTCAAAATCAGGGATTTTGTTCACAGCAGTTTTATTATTTAGTTTTTTATCTTGAATTACCCCCATATTTTTATTTCAATAAATCATCGATTTTAATGCCAAGCCCATTTGATATTTTTGCGACAGTTTGAATAGACGGCTTGGTAATCACATTGCTTTCAATTTTAGTTAGCGTTGTGTAGGGAAGATCGGATTTTTTCGCTAATTCGTCCTGCGTTAAACCCTGCTTATTTCTAAGCTGTTTTATCTTATCCCTAATGGTTTCATTATTATTTTGACTGTCAAGGCAATTTAGAAATGTCATACCTACGAGCAAAATAGAAATGTCATACT
>CALMWW010000021.1 GCA_937870835.1 uncultured bacterium | reverse complement strand
TCTTTATGGCTCTATAATGCCATTTTATTCCGAATTATTCTTTCAAGAACAGCCTTGCCAAAATCGGTTATAATCATTTCCCGTGCTGATGCCGCATCTTCTATTGTCCACACCTTCTCGTTTTTCAGGACATCCATAAAATTGTAAATACGATGCAAATCCGCAACGATTGTTTCGTCTGGATTCACATATACTTCTGCGAGTTTAAGATAATCAACGCCTCCGCCCGGTGAATTGGTCGGCCAATATTGGCAAATATATCCAAGACGGCCATTGAACGGCTGGAACCAATTTTTCCCAATTATTGAGGACTGCAATTTATTTGCACTCTCTGCATCTATCCATGTGAATTCATTTGTGAAATGACGCAATGCAAGAATCCATCTGCTTCCCGGAAGCGGGTGGAAGGGAGAAATTGTACGGCCTTCGCGTCTAGCATGCAGACTACTTGTAAAAATATATGTCGGCGCATTAGTCGTTATGGAACTAACAAGCCAGAGTTTACTTAAACTGTAGCGAATTGTAGTTTCTGAATATTCCGATGAATATTCCAGATATTCCCCAGAAGGCAGGACGACAGGGCGCAGATCGATTGGCATTTCGTAGACACCCAAGACTATATCATCCTGCTGGAAGGCATCGGCAAAACTGTCGGCCACCGCATAGTCGATATTTTCCACAGAGCTATTACCCGCCAATACATATCGCACCGACGATAATGAAACCAACACAAGGAAGATGCCGAGATAAGTTTTCATATGGAACCTCCAATAATTAAAAGTTAAGGACAATTCGGATATGTGCATATCATAAGTGCGCGATGACTTGAACCCGCAGCCGTTTTTGCTTCGCGCTCCATATCGCAAGTGCGAATACTATCTTCGATACTGCTGCGCATGTTTTCGGCTGCTAAAGCGTTATTAAAAGCTGTCTGCGCCAATGCCTTCGCTGCGGCCTCTGTGCCGGCAACGAAAGGTTGATTGGCAGTAGCCGCATTCATAACCAACTGAGCATCCCAAAGATCATTTACAATTGTTGAAGCTGTACCCTCATACTGACCTTCGTGAAATACTTCTTCATCGCGTATCATATTTAAATATTGAGAATTAGCTGGAGCAAACCAGGTTGCATCAGCTTGAACATCCCGTTGAAAAGTATTCTGGTTGATATATGCCGCCCACTGTCCATTTGTCAATTGCGTTGCAGAATTTGTGATATTTCCCGACCAAGTCTGCGTAACCCAGGTGTGCCCATCCAAGCATGAGCCAAAAGCTGAATCTGCCGTGAAGACAACAGGCGCGGTCTGGCACGAATACCCACCGATGCTAAGTGATGCACTGATTTTATAGTCAGATGTCTCGTTGCAGTGGTCGGTTTGCGTGGAATACCATCTAACATTGTCAATTTTCCATTCAGTGATGCTTGCGCTTCGTTGAGAAATGGAAATACCCTGACCAGAGGGGTTGTCAAATTGAACTGTGTTGTCTGGCTTTGTTGCTGTGAATTGAATACTGCCAAGGCAATTTGCCGCGCTGACGGGCGTAACAACCAAATCAATGTCCACCTGCCTACCATCGCATTCCCTTAAAACAGATGGGAGAATCACAACTTTAACGACCGTTACCAGAACATTATCCTTGCACTTGGTTTGCTCGGAATAGCTCCATGAAAGGGTGTTGCTGCCCGGTGCGATGCCCTCCACATAAAGGGTGGTGCTGTTGAAGCTGGCGAAAGGCTCGACAAATTGCGACAAGGCCGTCCCGCCGGATGCCGCCGTATAGATTTGGACCCGTGAGGAATCCCAAGTCAAAACCAGATTGCCCGGCGAGCCGGAAGGCCCGAAGGCTTCCAGGGTCAACGCCGTGCGGGAAGCGTTGGTGTGAACGGAACGGTCGGCGATGAAGCCGCCGGGAGATTCCTCGTCCAGTTCGGCCACGCCTGCGAGGGTGGCGTTCACGCCGAAGATTTGGAGGGGAATATTCGTCACGCAGTCGGACAGGCCGACGACGGAGAAAGAAGCCTGTCCGGTCCCGCAGCCGTCGCCCTTGAGGTATATGGTTTTGGGAAGCTGGGCGTTGGTAAACATCGTCGAGCCCAAGACAATGGGCACGCTGCCGGTAGGCGTCCAGTAGGCCGCCGCGCCGGAGAGCGAAAGCTGCATCAGGCCATTCCAGCCGCTGGGAAGCGTTTGTTTAAGTTGGAGGGGCTCCCCTTCGGCATCGGGATGGAGGGTTTTGTCGGCCAAAGGGCCAACCGATCCGATGTCGGCCTTTAGTACGGTGGCATTGGCGCGGTCGCTGACGGGAACGCCATCGCCGGAAATCTCCACAAAGGCATCCCGCATGCCGCCGCTGTGCGCGATGCCCTCCACATACAAAGGCGGGACATTTGACACAGGGAATTGCGTCCCGGAATCGATTTCGTTGTCTTGGTCGTCGTAGACCTGGAGATAAGAGCTGTTGTAGGCCAGCGTCAGATTGGAGACATATCCCCAAGCGTCCGGCCCGTTGATGCCCAGCGAGCGGCGCACGGCGTTGGGATGGGCGCTCTTGTCGGCGAGCAGGAAGCCCACGGTTTCCTCGGATTCTTCCGCCACCCCTGCATCCAAATCCAGCAGAGCCGGGGCGTGGGTCAAAACGATGTCCGCGCCGTATTCCGCCGGATTCTCATATTGCCAGGTGGTTCCACCGTCGATGACTTTGAAGGTGAAGTTGGTTTCGCCGCCGGTCAAAATGTAGAACACGCGGTTCGTGGGCGGGTTCTGGTTGGGATTCAGCCAGACGCAAGTGACTTCGGGATCCTCCTCGACATCGAAGCTTTCCACGACATGGCCGCCCTCGACCACCCGGACCATGATAGGCGGGCAGTTGGATTTCGCCTGAATGTGGTAAGTAAGCGTGACATCGTGGCCGATGTCGCCCTCGTCGATGGTGCCGTCGACGATCTGCCCGTTTTTCAGCCAGATGTAGGGGCGCGGGTCCACATCGTCGGCGTCGAAAGGATTGGTGAAATTGCCCACTTCGACCGCATTGGGAATTCCGTCGCCGTCGGTGTCCTCGTCGCCGTCGGGCATGGCGTCTCCGTCGCTGTCGGGGGAAAGCGGATTCAGGCCGCCCCACAGTTCCCAGCCATCGGGAACGCCGTCGTTGTCCGAGTCGTAGTCCAGCGGATCGGTGCCGCTGGAAAGCTCGTCCGCATCATTTCCGCGCGGGGGCGCGGAGGTGTCCCAAGGGAAGGCGTCGCCGTCGGTGTCCACATTGTTTGCGTCGGTGCCAAGCGTCGCCTCGTCGGCATCGCTCACCCCGTCGAAATCGCTGTCCGTTTCGTCGATCTGCGTGCCGCCCTCGATGGGGAAAAGGCCACCGGCCATTTCGTTGGAATTGGAAAGCCCGTCCCCGTCCAAGTCCAAATAATCGCCTTGCGTGTGGGGTAGCCACGAGGTCGCGGGCATATTCTTCCAATCGCCCGCGTGGTCCGTGTCGTAGCCGATCCAAGTCCGGCGAATCACCCAATTCGTCCACGGCCGCAGGATAGGCATTTCCTCGCCGAAGCCGTCCATGGAAAGATTGTATTCGTTCGTGACGCCGTAGAGCAAGGCGTCGGCCACAAAAGACGCCGGGCTCGGAACCACGAGGCGAATGCCGAACATCGCCGGAGGATTGGAGGAACTGTTGGGCATGCCCAAGGCCGCTTGATAATCGCCGTTGGTGCCCACCACCAGAAAATCCCCCGAGTCCAGTGTGACCCCGGCGGGGAAGGTGAAAACATTGGTCCAGCCCGCCGGTTTCGCGGTTTGGAGGCGGAACCCGGCCAGCGATTTCGGGCTCGGTCCGGCGTTGAACAATTCGACCCATTCCCCGGGATTCGCCGGGGAATTGTGGATCGGCAAGGCCGCATTGATCACAATTCCGAAATAGTCGCTGCCGTTCAGGGGATCGGTTTCCAGCGCGATTTCGCGCCCGTCCGAGTGCCCGTCCAAATCCGTATCGGACAAACCGAGGTCGGTGCGGTGAATGAAGATTTCCGCGCCATCGGTCAGCCCGTCGTTATCGGTATCCAATCGATTCGCCACGGCATAAAACCGGACCCGGGCATTGCTCGATATGTTTGCGTCCTCGTAAACGCCAACCCCGCCGGAAAGGGCAAGGTTGGTCGTCAGGCATTCCCACTCGCTTTCGATACCATTGAACGGCGGGGAAACGGGGGTCCAAAGGGTGTTGGTGCCGATGTTCGTCACGCCGTATTCATCAACCCATTCATTCGTTGTCACCGTTGAAGTGTGCCAGACGGTGTAAGCGTAAACCTCCGCCGTGTCCGCTCCGTTCGTCACCGTAATCCGCATGGAACCATTGGTCAGGCGCTGAACCCCGGCAATCCCAAACTCGCTTGCGCCCAGGCTGCGCAAGACCATCCCGCCGGATTTCGTCGCCTTGGCGGTTAGGGTTTCCGCATAATCCGCGATGCGGCTTTCGGTGTACAGGTAGGGCTCGACATCTTCGGCGGGGAGCAAATCAAGTTGTAAGGTCACGCGGGCCGGGTCGGCATCCTCCGGCCATTCGCGGGAAACCCGGTCGGTGGGGATAGTCGCAATCAGCTTGCCCTCGGCATTGAAAACAAGGGTTTCGCGCGTCTTGGGGTCCAGCGCCAGCGAGAGCGGATAGATCGCCACGCTGTTCTTGTCTTCCCCTAGAAGCTCGTCCAAAAACTTCTCGTCGAAGTTTTCGGCGTCGAACGGAACCACGGGCGGGAACATCGGCTGAACCCAAGAGATCCCCTGAGGGGTGATCCGATTGAACATGCGGCGCTGGATTTCCGCGCCTTCCGCCAAGTCCTGAATGTCGAAAACCTCGTTTTCGATGAAATCGGCGTACTGCTCGGAATCGACGGCGGCGGGCTTTTCGATCCGTATCGAATCCGACGCAATGGCCGCAAGACATAGTACGGCGACAATGGCGGCGATTCCGATCCCGATGAAGGGCTTTTGGTGATTTTTCGGATTTCTCATTGGGCATGCTCCTGGGGTGGTGGCATGAACCCGGTGCCGCGCAAATTGGAAAGAGGACGCGACACCAAGCCCATGCCCTGACAGAGGGACCAGCAAGCCCCACCGAAGAACACAAGACAAGGAGCCGCGCCCATGGTGGGCGCGTCTCTCAAGTCTCGTTCTTCGGTTGAAAGCTGCTGGTTTTCTGTCAGAACGACTCCCCGCTCGCGCGGGGAAGACTTCAAAACGCAAAATAGAAAAGAACAAGTCCGAACACATAGCATTTCGGAACTGCCGAATTTATCGCAGAAGCCGGGACGGTTGGCGAGAAAAAATATCGGGACGGCGGAGAAGGCATTTTGCGGACAAAGAGGCCGTCCCGCCCCCCTAAGAGCATCCGGGGGGCGGCGGCGGGGCATTGGTGGGTAATACTTACGAAAGGCGGACGCATGGTTTTCCACACTATGGAAAAGTTTTCTCGGATTTTTCCACAGTCGCTATGGAAAATATTTTCGAGATTTTTCCACGCTATGGAAAATATTTGGCCGATTTTTCCACGCAATGGAAAAACTATTAGCGAATTTTCCACGCAATGGAAAAACTTTTTCCACAGTGTGGAAAACTCGGATTTAGGGCTGTTATCGGGTGTTTAGGGCTGTTCGCTCGGGGCTGTGGAGCGAAGCGCGCGGCGCCCCATGTGAGCCGTAACGCGCGACCGACCGAGGGGCCGGGAAAAACGGTGCCCGACGCAGGCGGGCAGCGCACTCAGCCGCGCCCGCTTCGGGTGCGGCGTAGTGAGCGGCCGTTTTTCTCGGTCACGAGGTCGGGGGTTTCTCGCGCGTTCAGGCGAAACGGGGGCGGTGCGCGTGAAGCGATCTTAATCAAGGGGCTGTTAATTATTCCTAGAGGATTGAGAGACCATGCCGCGGAAGGCCGAAGGCCTGACCCCAGTCCCGAACGCGTCCGCGCGGTCGGGACGGTGCCGGGCGCGGTCCAGAGTCCGCGCCTGACAGGTAGGCCGCCGTTAAGCAAGTGGCCCCGAGTTTCACGCGTAGCGGGACACTCGGGGCGAGTTGCAGGCGGCCTTGCAGTGCCTTTTTAGGCCATTTTTTGGGTGAAATGCAGGCGCGGGGGGCATTTATAGCCCCCAAAGCGCCGAAATGAGCCCGAAAAATGGCCTGGAAAGGCGCGGACGGACAAGCGGCGTTGGAAATCCGCCGTCCTCGGCGGGTTTGAACGACGCGCGTAAGCGAGGGCGTAGCCCGAGCGCGGATCGGAGGCGGGGTTGGGCTCGCGGCGAGCTGCCGCGTACCGCATTCC